>DASZJO010000132.1:0-7638 GCA_035948015.1 Puia sp. | reverse complement strand
CCCCGAAAATCCCGCCTCGGTATAAAATCCCTTCCAAAACCTATGAGCATGTCCTACCTTATACACGCTAACAATCACTGTCAACCAAAGCAAAACTATCATGCAAGCGCAGTATGCCCCCCGCACACTGGCCAGCCTCCTGCTGGCCGCCTCGACTATCGTCGCCACCGCCCAGACCAACCTGAACCTTTCACTCCCCCGCGTCCCCAGTCCTGCCGCCGACGTATCCCAAACCATCGGCATCTCCACCGTGAGCGTGAAGTATTCCAGACCCTCTGTGAAAGGCCGCGAGATCTGGGGCGCCCTCGTCCCCTATGGCTGGAACGTCCAGGGCTTCGGCCTCGGCAACAGCGCCCCCTGGCGGGCCGGCGCTAACGAGAACACAGTCCTTCACCTTTCTCACCCGGCCACCATCGAAGGCCACCAGGTGCCCGCCGGCGACTACGGTCTGTTCTTTGTAATTAATAAGGACAATACCGGCGAAGTCATCCTTTCTAAGGAATACCGCTCCTGGGGAAGTTTCTTCTATGATCCCAACTCCGATGAGATGCGCGCCAATATCAGCGTAAAACCCGCTCCCTTTACCGAACAGCTGACCTACGATTTCAGTAACGTAACGAGGAACTCGGCCGAGCTGGACCTTACCTGGGAAAAACTGCAATTCCCCGTCAAGATCGAATTCGACGTGGACAAGATCGTCATGGACAACGCCACCCAGGAATTGAAAAGTACCGCCGGCTTCAATTGGCAAGGTTACTCCAACGCCGCCAATTACGCACTGGCCAATAAAATGACCACCGACTACGACCAGGCACTCAAATGGACCGACCGGGCGATCGCCATGAATTCCAATTTCACCGACCTGACCGTCAAGTCGAACCTGCTAAAGGAAATGGGCAAAGCCGCGGAAGCCGAGACGACCATGAAAGACGCCCTCGCGGTCGCTACCGAGGTTGAGGTGAATAATTATGGCTATCAATTGCTGAATGATAAGCAGCAGGACAAGGCGATCGAGATCTTCACCATGAACACCCAGCGCTACCCGAAAAGCGCCAATACCTTCGATAGCCTCGGTGAAGCCTATGCGCTGAAAGGCGACAAAAAGAATGCGATCATAAATTTCAAAAAATCATTGGCCCTCAACCCGCCGGCCGCCACCAAAGCAAACTCGGAAAAATACCTGAAACAATTGGGAGCCATGTAAGCCGCCTTACCCGTACCGCCCAACCGCGCATCCGGCCCATCCGCGTCCCCCCAATCTGCGTACCCTCCGTCAGGCGTACCCCTCCCTCCGTTTCATCTCTTCGAATTCCTTTTTCGACCGAACCTGCTGAAACAAGAAGGTGGTACCTCCCCGATTGCACTCCCTAAACGGGACACCACGCGAATAATATATCCGGAACATGCTGCCAAGCTGCCGCATGTCGACGTCGTTTTGGAGATAGAACTGATACAAATGCCGCTTCCCACCAACCCGGAAATGGATCTTATTGTCCGCGCCGCTTAACCGGCCACTACTCCGGAAGGACCTGTATCCTTTGAATTGCGGACCCATCATCCCATCATAACCCTCGATCCAGAAGCCAAGGTCCGTTATCTGATCGAGCGGGTAATAGTCTTCCCCGACCCGGATTCCCTCCTCCCCTACCATCAACCCGGTGTCCGAAAGGCCGACGGTGAACATATTTCCTTTGGCCATCCTCCGGCCAATGAAAACAATGATGATCCCCGCCACAGTAAGGCAAAAACCATAAAGGGAATTAATACGCGGAACCCTCAGGACCTTCAATATCCCGAGTAACAGAAAAGACGACACGATCAGGATACCCCCGACATCCGCCATCCGCGCTCCTGGATTCCTGACCGACACAAAAGTTTTTGCATCAAATTGCATGATCTGCAAGTATAATGGATAAATCTAATTCTCCGACAGAACTAATCTAATTTACCTATACCCATACCTCTCCTTAAACTCCGCCAGCTCCCGTTCATTCAATACCCTGAACATATACGTCCGCGTCGACCGATTGCGCTCCACAAACGGAATATGCCGCTCATACAACTCCGAGAACACCATCGCCAGCTGCTGGACATGCTCCTTGCTGTTCAGCAGGAACCCGCAATTCACCTTGGCGCCCCCGGACTCGAACGACAGCGAATTAGTCATCCCATCCGAATTACTCCCCGATACCATCGCCCCATCGTTCACATACATCCCGTTATACGCCTCTACATTGAAGTCGATATTGCTGACCATCCGCATCGGATAGTAAATAGCCCCAACATGGATACCCTCCGTACTCACAACCAGGTTCTCATCCGACAGCCCGTAACTGCGCACATCTCCCCGGGCGATGATCGCCCCTATCACAACCACCGCAACTCCGCCCCCAAAAACATAAGGAATATATCGGTTCATCCCGGGAACAAAAACCAACAACAGCGATGACGCGGCAACGAACAACCCCGCATAAGCCACATATGCCCGAACATTCCGGTAAGACACCACCATTTTCGTCCGAAACTCCATATGCCAATTTACAACTTTTCATAATTCACCCCGATCCCGCCGCCGATCCCGCCGCACCAACCCCGCACCACCCACACCCCCGCCCCGCCCCCCACACACATCGTCGCCAACCCAAACCTCACCCCCCTCCTCGCCATCTCATGCAACAACGTCGTGGAGATCCTCACCCCACTGCACCCCAGCGGATGCCCGATTGCGATCGACCCTCCATTCACATTCACCCGCAAAGGGTCCAGGCCCAACTCCTGCATGCAAACCAATGCCTGCACGGCAAATGCCTCATTCAGCTCCACCAACCCCAGATCCTTCACCGCCAACCCCGCCCGCTGCAAAACCTTCTGACTAGCCGGGATCGGACCAACCCCCATGATCGCCGGATCCACCCCCGCCACCGCCATACTCACCACCCTTGCCATCGGCCGCAACCCATAACGCGCCACCGCCACCTCCGAAGCCAGTAACATCGCCGCAGCCCCATCATTGATCCCCGCCGCATTCCCTGCCGTCACTGTCCCATCTTTGACAAAGGCCGGCCGCAACGCCGCCAGCTTCGCCATCGAAGTCTGCCGCGGCTGCTCATCCGTCGCGAAATATATCTTCTCCTCCTTCCCTCCCAGCACCTCCACCGGTGCAATCTCGGAATCCCACTTCCCCGCATCCAACGCCTCAAAATATTTCTCCTGGGAAGCAAGCCCAAACGCATCCTGCGCCTCCCGCGACACAGACCAACGCTTAGCCACATTCTCCGCCGTCTCACCCATCGAGTAAGGATGATATTGCTCTGCAAGCCGCTTGTTCACAAACCGCCATCCGATCGTCGAGTCAACGACCTCCGCCTGCCGGCTATACGCATGGCTGGCCTTCGCCATCACAAACGGCGCCCGCGTCATGCTCTCCACCCCGCCCGCAATATACACATCCCCCTCCCCGCACGCGATCGCCCGCGCGGCATCCATGATAGCCTGCAACCCCGACGCACAAAGCCGGTTCACCGTACTGCCCGCCACCGTCACCGGGAGCCCCGCCAGCAACGCGGCCATCCGCGCAACATTACGGTTATCCTCACCCGCCTGGTTGGCGTCCCCCGCAATCACATCCTCGATCGCAGAAGGATCCACGGAAACATTCCGCGCCAACAACACCCGGATCACATGCGCCAGCAGATCATCAGGTCGAATCGAACTTAGCCCTCCCCCAAACTTGCCGACCGGCGTTCGGATCGAATCGATGACATATACGTTGTTCATATCCAATACAAAATTTGCCCCGCAAGTTACAGGAAATAGCATCTCACTGATGCCGACCCTCAGACCGCCCTCACTGATGCCGACCCTCCGACCGCCCTCACCGATGCCCACCCCCCGGGCCACCCTCGGTGCCCACCCCTCAGAATATCCTCAACGCCCTCGTCTCCCCCGGCACGATCCCTTGCTCCTTCAACCCTTCTATCACCCGCAACACCTCCATCCTCCCCTTTTCCGGTTCGAACGGCAAACCATCCCTGTCCAATATTACCCCACCCAGCCGGCCCTGACAATATTCCACCACCGCCACTAACGTCTCAAAAACACCCTTCGGATCGGCATTCCTCGCGATCACAAACCCAAAACGAAGATCCCTGAAATGATGCTTGCCTGCCTTGACCGCCTCCGGAAAAAAATACCCCGGCTGACTTGAAGTCCAAACCGACAACAATCGGTGATCCCCATAATACCGGTTATGGTTATCCCAATGGAACAGATCCCCGTCCCCCCAATGTAACCCCGCATCGGTGAGGACCTGCCAAACCCGCATCCCCGCAAAGTCGCCCGGCGAACGCAGGATCACATAGAAATCCTTTCCCAGCTCCAGGCGTATCTCCAGCAGCCGTACCGCCTTCTCCAACGCGGCGGAAACCGGCTCGGTCTCCCGGATGGCGAATTTCAACCCCCGTTTTTTCATTGTCTCCGACAAGCCCGTCACATACGCCGTCAAACGTTCAGACAGGACCTCTTTCCCCTCAAACACCCCCAATAACGATACCCCTACCTGCAGCCGCCCGTATCTTTCCGGCGCATCCGAATAAGAAAGGTAACTCCACCGATTTTCGGTCAAGCTATAACCATACACCGTGGCCGCAGAATAATGCATTCGCCAATCTTTATCAAATGCCCTTACCAATTCCGATTTAGAAAAATATCCCCCGGACGACTCTTCAACCTCGATGATCCACTCTAAATCCGGATAGGGCTTGATCTCCTCGTCGCCAACCGGCAACATCGATCGTTGCTCCGGTATCGTTAGTTTATTTCGATCCAGGATCTCCTCGTCGCCAACCGGCAATCCAAGCCGCCGAATACGTTCATTGCTTTCACTGACCGTGGAAATAAAATATCCTCGCGGAGGCTGAAGAGGAGGCTTTCGCCATAAAAAAGACAACCATTGACGGATCGGCATACCACAGGATTTCTGGAAAAGTAAGCCTTCTTTTGTTACCTTTGCCGAACTCCTCCTGCCTAAAAGCCTGAAAGTCCCGCCTACATGAACATTCTTCTGGTCGAAGACGAGCCAAAAGTCGCTGACTTTATCCGGAAAGGCCTCCAGGAACAGCTCAACCATGTCGAACTGGCCTATGACGGTCTGTTTGGCGAAAAGCTTGCCCTGGAGAACGAATATGACCTTGTCATCCTGGACGTTATTCTTCCCGGCATCAGTGGCCTGGAACTTTGCCGCCGCATCCGCACTTACAAGACCGACCTCCCCATCCTGATGCTCACCGCCCTCGGCGCTACAAAGGACAAAGTGGCCGGCCTGGAATCCGGCGCTGACGACTACCTCGTAAAACCTTTTCATTTCGAAGAACTCCTCGCCCGCGTAAAAGCCCTCGGCCGCCGCCGCCTCCTCGTCTCCCCTGGCATCACCTACCGCATCGGTGACCTCGAAGTCGACGGTTACAAAAAGACCGTCCGACGCGCCGGCAAAGACATAATCCTCACCGCCAAGGAATTTGCCCTCCTCGAATTGCTCATCATTAATAAGAACAGAGTGCTGTCCCGAACCCATATCGCCGAGACCGTTTGGGGCATCAATTATGATCGGGGGACCAACCTGATCGACGTATATATAAATTATCTCCGGTCAAAGATCGACAAAGGTTTCATGCCCGCCCTTATCCACACCGTCATCGGCATGGGCTACGTCCTAAAAGAAGAGTCATGAAGATCCGCGACAGGCTCTCCCTCCAGTTCACCCTCTTGTCGGCAGTCCTTCTCTTCCTCGTGCTGGCCGCCATCTACGGGCTATTCTGGAACAACCGGCAGCAGGACTTCTATAGCCACCTGCTGGACCGGGCCGTCACCAACGCCGAACTCTTCCTCGCCCAGGACAATCTTTCGGTGGAGAAATTCCGCGACGTCCAAAAGAAATACCCCCAATCCCTACCCGAAGAGATTGTTCATATTTATGATGACCAGGACCAATCCGTCTTCATCAAAGACAGCACCTATCAATGGCCCAAAAACCTCATCGATCGCGTCCGCCAGGAAAGATTTATCAGCTATTCGCAGGGCACCCGCCAGACCGTCGGCATCTTCTATCGCGATAACTCCGGCGACTTCGTCATCCTCGCCTCGGCAATCGATAAGGACGGATTTGCCAAACTCCAGCAACTGCTCGGCATCATGGTCATCGGCTTCCTGATCTCGGTCGCCGTCCTCTTCTTCGCGGGCCGCCTCTTCGCGCGGATCGCCCTCTCACCGATCATCAAGGTCATCAATGACGTCAGGATCATCCGCTCCTCAAGCCTCAACAAACGACTGGAGACCAAAGGTGGAAAGGACGAGATCAACGAACTTGCAGTGACGTTTAATAATCTCCTGGAACACCTCGAACAATCCTTCGAGGCCCAAAACTCCTTTGTCGCCCACGCCTCCCACGAACTCCGCACCCCCGTTACCTCCATCATCGGCGACGTCGAAGTGACCCTCTCCCAGGATCGCTCCAAGGACGATTACGTAAAGACCCTGCAAGGCGTGCTCGCCGAATCCGAAAAACTGAACGACCTCGTCAATAACCTCTTCGAACTCGCCCAGACCAATATCGATATCACCGAATTCCGCGACCTCCGCCTCGACGAGCTGATCTGGCAGATCAAGGACGAATGGACCTCCCGGACCCCCGAAAGCCAGATCAATCTGCAATACCAGCTTCCCGAAGACCCGCGGAAATATACCATCCAGGGGAATAACTATCTGCTCTTTATCGCGATCAGCAATATCCTCAAGAACGCCATCAAATTCTCCAACAACCACATGGTCTCCCTCCGTCTCTACCTGCATAACAATACCCCGGTCATCAGTATCCGCGATTCCGGTATCGGCATCGGTAAGGAAGACCTCCAAAAGATCTTTCAGCCCTTCTTCCGCGGCGCCAACACCTTCGGCTACACCGGCTACGGCGTCGGCCTCTCCCTCGCCGACAAGATCTTCCGCCTTCACAACGTTCGGGTCGACGTCAAATCCCAACTCGAAAAAGGCACCGAATTCCAGCTTTTTTTTACTGTGTAACCAGCAGTTGTACCCTGATTGAAAATCCGTTGCGACGCTCCGTTCAACTTTTTCCCCCCTCTTCACCCATGTCTGCTCCGCCTTCCTCTCCACCCATGTCTGCTCCCCTCTCTCCGCGCCTCCCCTCCCCGTCCACCTTGTTAACTTCCTGTTAACCCCCTCCCCCCATAATTAACTCACCCCCAACCACTTATCCTTCATATTAAAACCCTCTAATCCCCCTTTAATCTCCCCTTAATCCCCACCTAATTCCGACCTAATCACCCCCTATTACTTTTGCCGCTCTCCGATTGCTGGCCATACGACACCCATCTAAAATTCATTAGCATGTTAAAAGTGTTCAGCATCGGAACCCTCATAATAATCACGTTTATATCCCCCGCCCGCGCGCAGCGCGACACCCTGAAAATTGACCTCTTCCACGCCGAGAAGATCTTCCTCGACTCCAACTTCCAACTGCTCGCCCAGAGATACAATATAGACGTACAACGAGCCCTGATCCTCCAGGCCAAACTTTGGCCCAACCCAAACCTGAGCATCGCCCAGGGCCCCATCATCCCCATC
>DASZJO010000131.1:0-7670 GCA_035948015.1 Puia sp. | reverse complement strand
CGCCGATGCCTACCCGATCTGCATCGGGGTCGGTACCGAGGAGGATATCGGCGTCGATCAGCTGGGCTTTGCGGAGGCCGATGCTCATGGCTTCGCTTTCTTCGGGATTGGGATAGATCACAGTCGGGAAATTGCCGTCGGGCGTCGCCTGTTCGTCGACGACATGGACGTTGGTGAATCCGAAGCGTTGAAGCACTTCGGGCACGAGCTTGATTCCGCTCCCGTGTATGGGGGTATAGACAATCCTTAGATTATGCTGGCGTTCAATGACTTCCGGGTATACTGACAGGTTGCGGACCATCGCGATATAGGCTTCGTCGATATCCTTTCCGATCATTGTGATATTCGTTTCACCGCCGCCCCATTTAACCTCATCGATGCCGGAGATCTTTTCGACTTCGGAAATGACGTTAGTATCGTGAGGAGGTACCAGCTGGCCGCCGTCATTCCAATATGCCTTATAGCCGTTGTATTCCTTAGGGTTATGCGAGGCGGTACAGACGACGCCGCCCTGGCAGCGAAGGTGGCGGATCGCAAAGCTCAGTTCGGGTGTCGGGCGAAGAGATTGGAATAAAAAGACTTTTATTCCGTTGGCGGCGAATACATTAGCGGTGGTTTCGGCGAAGAAGCGGCTGTTGTTGCGGCTGTCATGGGCGATAGCGACGCGGATCTCTTTGCCGGAAAACGATCGTTTCAGGTAGTTGGCGAAGCCCTGGGTGGCCATGCCGACCGTGTACTTATTTATGCGGTTGGTACCCACGCCCATGATGCCGCGAAGGCCACCGGTGCCAAATTCAAGATTACGGTAGAAACTCTCAATCAATTCATTGGGATTGTCCTGCTGCAGCCGGTTGATCTCGTCTTTGGTAGCCTGGTCATAATTCCCGTTCAACCATATAGTCAGTTTTTCCTGAATAGCAGCATCCATTTGCGCGAAGTATGTTTAGGGCGACAAGTTCGGGAAGATTGCGAAGATTAGCAAATATCACGATAAAGTTATAGGGGGGCTTCCGCAAACGGAGGAAAAGCCGTATATTTGTCTCACTGTCTTTTTGAAAATCTGCTTAAAATCCTGCCTTCGAAAGCCGGGTGAGCCCGGTTCAAAACTCTAACTTACCCTTCACAATATCCGGTGAAATTTTTGTGGTGATAATTCACTTACCATGATGTATTTGCTGTTACGTGACAATAAGCAAAGCGGCCCCTATTCTCTCGACGAGTTGAAGGTGAAGGGACTGAAGGCGTATGACCTGGTATGGGTCGAGGGTCGCAGCGCCGCATGGCGGTATCCGTCGGAAATTGTGGAATTAAGTGCTTTTGCACCGGCTGTGGAAGAGCAGCCATTCGATCGTTTTTTCAAGAAGCCCGCCACCGCAAAGGAAGCCGGTTCACCCGCAGAGGTTCCGGCCAATACGGCTGCGGTCACGATCACCCAGCCCTCCACCTCCGCCAACCCGGCGACGAAGAAGCGAACCATATATGTGACGATGCCCGGTGGTATCGCCGCCAGGGAGAATAATCGGGAGACGAACACTGCACGGGAGATTGCTCCGGTTCGCGAGACGCCTGTAAGGGAGGTGATTCGGGAGATCACTCCAGTGAGAGAGATCACTCCGGTGAGAGAGATCGCTCCGGTAAGGGAGATCACCCCCATTCGGGAAAGAACAACTTATATGCAGGAGCCGATAGCGGAAATCCTGTCGCCGCTGCCCAGACGGAAGCCGGTGAAGGTTTGGTTGCCGGTGGCGATTGGCGGGGGAGTATTGGTATTGTTGGCGGTCGGGATCTTTATCGGATTATCGATACAGAAAGGCTCCTCCGGATCGGTGAAATTGGTGTCGAAGGATAAAGAGCAGGCGATGGTGCGGACTACAGCGCAGCAACTGCCGGTTTCACCTTCGACCAATAATACTGCTGGTTCGAATCCGACGACTAGTGGTGGCCCGGCAGCGGCTCCTGCCGCGAGCAACGCCCAGGCCGTTCCTGCCTCCCTGACAGGAGCGATTCAGAACGCAGCGGGTGCGGACAGGACGGTCATCAAGCTAAGGCCAACGACGCAAAAACAAAAAGCGGAGCCGCCCAAAACACAAGCTGTCGTTCCGGCGACTACCGACTCGCAGGCGCTTCAGTTGTCCCCCCACCGGGAAGCGGTGCACCGGACCGAAGTGATCCAAAGCCAGCCGGCGGATGATCATGAAAGCGCGAAAGCTACGCTGGCCAAGGAGATATCCGTAGGAACGAATAAATACGATGTCGGGACTTTTGGCGGGATCAAGAACCTGCAGGTTACCGTATCCAATCGTTCCGCCTACTCGCTGGACCTGGTAGTGGTTGCCATTTCTTACATCCAGGCCAATAAGAAAACTTACAAGACCGAAAATCTTTATTTTCGCGGCATCGGGCCAGGGTCGGCCTTGATGCTGGAGGCGCCAAAAAGTTCACGGGGGATCAGTATTCAATATAAGGTGACCTCCATCAGTTCAAAAGAGTTGGGCTTATCGGAACCCGGAATATAAATTATTCGTTAACAGCGAATTCACTCCGGGTTCGTTCATTTGGCATGGTCCTTGTCAACTTGTAGCCGACAAAAATTCCTTTATTATCAGTCAACTTTTACCTGTAACCTATCGTATAGTGTTGTAAGAGTCTCCTAAGCTGACCCTATTGGTCGTCATCTTAACCATTTACGATAATTCTAAAAGGTACCGGTATGAGAAATGCAGTGGTCCAGTTAGTTCTTGTGATCATCGGAGTCTCGAGCATTCATGCAGCCAGACTATTAGCGACTTCCTCCTTTCATCTGCGGGTAGGGCCGGTAGGTGCGGCGCACGCTGTCCTGGCAATCCAGGGGCATGACACGCTTGCCATGACCAATATGAATGGGGTATATTTTCTACGGTCGATCAATCCGGGTCGTTGGGAGTTGTTGGTCGCGGCCGCGGCACCGTATAAGGATCTGCGGTATGAACTTATGGCAGGACCAGGCAGCGATGCCGACCTCGGGGAGATCCGGCTTACGCAATAAACGACACGGGCTCGAAGGCTTTGAAGAGCACCGCTTCGGCGGTGGCCTCATCCGCAAGGAACCACTTCTCCAGCAAGGTGCTGTATATGGCCCGGAAATCGTATTGCATCATCAGGTTATCGTTCACAGTTAATTTATCGGGCCAGGTCGGGTTCTGACCGATTATCCCCGACTGTACTTTTCCTCCGAAGATAAAGACGGGGGCGGCTGCGCCATGGTCTGTTCCGCCGCTTGCGTTGGATTGGATACGGCGCCCAAACTCCGAAAAGGTCATGCCGATTACGCGGTTTTCTACCTTCAGGCCGCCGAGGTCATCCACGAAAGCGTTGATGGCTTCCGAGAGCCGGCCCAGGAGTTTTGCGTGGTTGCCTGTTGTAGTATCGGTGTTGTCGGTCTGTTTTGCATGGGTATCGAAACCGCCCATACTGACGAGATAGAAGCGGGTCTTGAGTCCGCCGGCGATCAGCCGGGCGACGATCTTTAATTGGTCAGCGAGGGGGTTCTTTCCGGTAGGTGGATAACAATCGGACTGGCGGGAAACCTTTTGGGCCGCGTTTTTGATCACGCCCGCATATTGATCCGTCTTTACAGCCATTTCACGGATATAGGCCAACTGGTCGCCTGCGCGGGTCGGTGCGGCGGGAGCGCTGCGGTCGTTGATCAGGTCATAGAAGCTGTTTGGGTTGGTGATCGCCATGCCCATGGTCAGTGCGGGTCCCTGCAATGCCGGAGAGACAAGGGAGCCGACCTGGATCGCCAGTGGGTCCGGCATGTCAGGATTGGGATAATTATTGGGGAATTGGGGATATTCTTCATCAAGATAGCGGCCAGCCCAACCGGTGGGCAAGACCCGATCCGAGTCCGCGCCGGTAAGCCAGATATCGGTCGCCCGGAAATGCGAAAAATTCGGTTGTGGATAGCTGACGCCCTGAACCATCGTGAGCTTGCCCATATTGAAGAGCTGTTGCAACTCGGGCATGGCAGGATGGAGACCCGTCTTGTCGTTGCCTTGAAGCCGTAAAACTTTTTCCCGGGGGATGGCGATATTAGCACGGGCTTTATAATAGGCGTCATAGTATTCCAGTGGGATGACGGTATTGAGGCCATCATTGCCGCCGCTCAGCTGGATCAGCACGACGACGCGCCCCTCCCCTGCCCCGCCGGCAGCCCCGGCTGCTTTTAGAAATGGGAACGGAGAAGTAGCCCAGGCGCGGAAGGACATCCCGTGGACGAGTGTGGGGAGGAGGATGGGAACGGTGTTCCTGAAAAAATCCCTGCGTTTCATGCGGTATAGTTTACATCAGCTGATATTCCGGCAGGTCCATCAGATGCCGGTACAATGCCTTTAATTTATTGTTGACCGTGTCCCTGGCAGCTTTGTCGCCGGGGTTCTCCTTGTACGTTGTCCAGGCATTGGTCCAGTAATGGTCCGAGGCCATGCCGGTCAGACCGGACAGAAGAATATTGGTCTTCATGAATTGCTGCTCTTCCGGTGACAGATCGATGCTGTATAGCGCCCTGGCAGAAGCAGCAATCAACTTGTCCGGGTCGTCTGCGCCGGACAGGCTGGCGGCGAAAGCCACGGGGTCGATGACCACTTTCCTGCCATTGCGGCCGAGGCCGCCGCCCAGCATCCGGTCGGTGAACTGGTTGCGTTTTGGGAGGGTATCGGAGCTGATCCAGAGTTTGTCATATTCGGGTTCCTGATAGTACGCTTGCCAGCCGGCGACATTGGGCGGGTCGCCGATGTTTTGTTGTAATCCGGCAGCCTGGTTGCGCATCTGCTCCCAGACACCGTACTGATCGGCGTATTGGCCGGCATCGGGAAAACTGACATTGAATTCGCGGCAGAGGCCGACGGTAAAGTCAATGGGGCTTTTGATCATGCTGCCGTAGTTGGCAGGGTCGAAGAAATGGCGGCTGCAGAGCAACTCTTCCAGCACGGGTTTGATCTCGTAGTCTTTTTTGCGGAAGAGGCTGGCCAGGGGACGGATGACGTTTTGTTCCGTCGCGTCATCGATCTGGTGGTAGACGAAGAAGCGGTAGAGTTTGCGGCAGATGAAGCGGGAGACCTCTTCCCGGGAAAAGATCATATCCACCAATTGGTCGAGCTCTGCAGTGGCAGCGGCGCCCTTGATGCCGCGAATGATCGTGTTGCCATAAAACGCAGAGAACTGTTTATCCGTTTCGTCATGCCGGTTGTGGTCGAAGGAAGAGCTATAGGTCTTATAATTGATGGTATAACCCGTGAGGACGCGCGCAGCGGCTTTGACGTCCGACTCGGTGTAGCGGGAATCGGGGCCTTTCCCGACCGTGAAAAGCTCCTGCAGCTCGCGTCCATAGTTCTCATCGGGCGCCTTTTTCGTATTCGCGTAGCCGTTAAGATAGCGCAGCATGGCAGGTTCGGTCGTGACGGCGCGGGTCAGCTCCCTGAAATTACCCAGGGCGTGTTCACGGAGGAGGGCGTTGTACCTATAGCAGAAGAGGGCGTTATCGACGTTGTTGGATTCCGTGACAAAGTGGTTATGCCAGAAAAGCACCATTTTTTCCCGCAGGCTGCGATCCTGGTCCAGCATCAGGCCCAGCCACCAGGATTTGAAAGAGTTGCGGCGACGGTAGTTGTTCATGCCGTCGTATTTGAGCGATACGGTCCAGTCGGCGCCTGCGGCGATCTCCGGGTCGGTGTATTTATCGTCGTTATAGGTGTTAACCGGCGGGCCGGGGAGGGGGTATTCGGTGCGGACGAGCTCCCGGACGGCCTTCCTGGGCGAGTGTTTAAGGAAATACCCGGCATCGGCGCGGCTAGCGCCGAACATGGTGCGCCGGAGCAGATGCGCGACCTGGGTCTCCGTCCATTCTCCTTTATAGCGGCGGATACCGGAAGTTACTGTGACGGGATTAGCCATACCTCAAAGCTGAGACAGAATTGTGGCTGAAAAGTTTAAAATTATTTTTCCAGATAATTTTTTGCCGAAATCCTACTTTAGCGGTTATGGCAAAGATCCTTTTGTTTGGCGCAGGTAAGTCGGCGACGAGTTTGATCCGGTATCTTATCGAAGTAGCTGGGCCAGGGGGGTGGACGGTGGTCGTGGCGGAAAGCAATGTGGAATTGGCACTGGCCAAGATTGCGGGCGCGGCCTGTGCGCGGGCGGTGCAGGTGGATGTCGGAGATGAAGAGGCGCGGGATCGGTTGGTTGGAGAAGCGGATGTGGTAATTTCGCTGCTGCCGCCGGCGTTGCATTTCCTGGTCGCGCAGTCTTGTCTTCGGAAGCGGCGGCATTTGCTCACAGCCTCCTACGTGGATGAGAATATCCGGGGGTTGGCGAAGGAGGTCGATAACAGCGGGTTGCTGTTCCTTTGCGAAATGGGCCTCGATCCGGGGATCGATCATATGAGCGCGCTGCATTTTATCGGCGAGGTAAAGGAAAGCGCGGACCGGATCATAAGTTTTCTCAGCCATACCGGCGGGTTGGTGACGCCGGAGAGCGACAATAATCCCTGGCATTATAAGATCAGTTGGAATCCGCGGAATGTAGTGCGGGCCGGAGCGGCGGGGGCGATGTTCCGGGAGGAGGGCCGGGTGGTTTCCCGGGATTATGCTTCCGTGTTTGAACGGACAGGGCAGATCGGGGTGGCGGAGACGGGAGTGCTGGAGTGGTATCCGAACAGGGATTCGCTGCCCTATATCGACTTGTATGGTTTGGGGGAGGTCGGGACGTTTGTGCGGACGACGCTCCGGTATCCGGGGTATTGCCGGGGGTGGGCGCCGATCGTGCGGGCGGGGTTGACGGATGACGTGGTGGCGTTGCCGCAGGGTTTGACAGTTGCGCAATGGGCGGCCCCTCTCCTACCCTATGTGACGGTGGAGAATCGGGAGATGTATTCATTTTTGGGATTATTCGATGTGGTGCCGGTGCCTGCGGGGGCGCGGGTGGCTGCAGATGTATTGCAGTATTTGTTGGAGACGAGGCTGGCGATGCACCCGGAGGACAAGGATATGATCGTGATGCAGCATGAGATAGGTTATGTGAGCGGAGGGAAGCGCATGCGGCGGACCAGCACGCTGGTAGTGAAGGGGGACGATTCGCTGCATACCGCGATGGCGCGGACGGTGGGATTGCCGTTAGGGATAGCGGCGAAGCTCTTGCTGGAAGGAAAGGTCGCGTTGAGGGGGCTGAATATTCCGGTTGCGCCGGAACTCTATGTACCGGTCTTGAAAGAATTGGCGGCGCAGGGCATCGTGTTCAAGGAGGGGTGAGGGGCTGCGGGCATGGACTAGTTGACCTCCACATTGAGGGTATTGAGGATCTGGTAGTTGATATCCCGGAAATAAATGCGGTATTTCCCTTTTTTCAGGTATAACGGATAGTTGCCGGCGCCATTGGTAATATAAGTTTGATCCGCGGGTACGAGCTGCCAGGGTGCGTTGTTGTTGTAAACGATCTCATTGAGGTAATAAGCCTGGGTCAGGTATACGTTTTCAACGGGAGGCTTGACGATGAAGGGTTGCCGCAGTCCGCCCAGGTTAAGCCAGGTGGGCCGGCCATCCTTGTATTGGGTGGGCGGATGGATGACGCAAAGATCGTAAAGGTCTTTATCCGTAACGTTGACGGGGTTGCCGTTAACGAGTGCAATCGAGGGTTCG
>DASZJO010000130.1:0-6886 GCA_035948015.1 Puia sp. | reverse complement strand
ATCTGCCTTTTCCGACTGGATCGTTAACGAATCCTTCCGTCTCGTGAACCAACGATACGCCACGCCGTCGTCATACGCCCGAAAGATCACCCCGTACCCCTCCCTGGCAAATAGTAACGTAAGCTGGTTATACCGGTCATGTATGGTATCCCTTTTATAATGAAGCGGCAGGATCACCTCGTCCCTGCTCTCCCGGGTAGCTTTTATGTCCAGTGAATGCCCATCCAATAGCTCCCCGCCCCGCAATTGCAGCGCCAGCTCCGAAGGCGCAAGTACAAGCTGCCCACGATGATAGAAACCCCACAACAATCCGCCGCTTCCGGGGGATACCGAGATCCGGTTAATCCCTCCGGGCGAGGTCAGATCATAAACCCTGGCGTTTTGAGCAAAAACCCGCCCGGACAAGCCAAACAGGACCAGCGACACAGCGATAGAAGCAGTAATTCGCATAGAAATAGCGTTTTAGGTGGGCTGAAGTTCCGCCCGGTTTGC
Organism: Puia sp.; assembly: GCA_035948015.1. Lineage (GTDB taxonomy): Bacteria > Bacteroidota > Bacteroidia > Chitinophagales > Chitinophagaceae > Puia. The sequence goes on along the minus strand of DASZJO010000130.1, from coordinate 6,394 downwards.
CAAAGTTAATGTTGGGGTTGAAAAAAATAATTTGTAAATTGGGAAAAGAGATTCCTCATCAAAATCAGGCAATATGAAGAAAGTTTCACATATTCTCGCGCACAAAGGGAAACGGATCGAAGCCGTCTCCCCGGACACTACCGTCCTGGAAGCGCTGCGCTTAATGGCAAACCAGAATATCGGCTCGGTACTGGTGATGGAGGGGAATGAATACCTCGGGATCATGACCGAAAGAGACTATTCAAGAAAAGTGATCCTCCTGGGTAAATCCTCTACCGATACCCCGGTATCGGAGATCATGTCCCGTGACTTCCCAGCGGTTACGCCCAACGATACGATTGAATTCTGTATGCAGCTTATGTCCGACAGGAATATCCGCTATCTCCCCGTTTTCGAAGACAAAGTGCTTTGCGGCATCGTGAGCATTAACGACGTGGTAAGGGAGACCATCCTGACCCACGAAGAGACGATCACCCATCTCAAAGACTATCTGCATTCAGGCGGTTAACCGACTTGCCCGCCGGGAGCTTTAGCGAAGGCGGTAGCCTCTCAATTACTGAAGTACTTACTCATTAGCCTCTCCAGGCTTGCCTGGTTTAACGGCTTATGCTCGAATCCCGAGACCTCCGGGATCGACCGCGTTCTTTTCTCATCATCGGGATTCAGGGATGTGGTCAGCATGATGAGGACCGTATCGGCTTTTCTTTCCGGCGGCAACGTCCTGTATTGCCCAAGGAACTCCCATCCATCCATCGCAGGCATATTGATATCCAGAAAGATCAGATCGGGTCGCGGACAGTCCTCCGGATTGCCCCGGAGATAGTCCAGGCCCGCCCGACCACCCGGCGCTATCCGGATATACCTGGCGCAGCCGGCCTGCTCCAGGGTCAGCTTATTGAGGAAATTGGTTGGCTCATCGTCATCGATGAGAAGTACGCAATTCAGTTGTTTCATATCTCCCGTTTGAAAGAGCCTGACAGCGAAGAAGATCGTTTGGATAGAGGCACGGGCCAGAGGACAAAAATATAAATAGTCCTCCAGAGATGCAAGATTCACCAACGATTAACCGAATTGGGATGGAAAATTGGTAATTTTGGCAAACAAAAAGGTTTATAAACGTATGGCCGAAACGCTCCAAAGGGATGAGATCATTGTCAGGGACATTATCGATACAGCCCGGGACCTTTTCAAGAAATCCGGGTTCAAGAAGACCACGATGGGCGATATCGCGCGTAGTCTTGGCAAAGCCAAGAGCTCCCTCTACTATTACTATCCCAGTAAAGAGGATATCTTCGAAGCGGTCCTCCACGCGGAGATGGATGAATTGCTGGCCCAGATCCACCAGTCTATCCGTCATGCCCGTTCGTCAAAGGAAAAGCTGATCATCTATTGCCGGAGCCGGCTGAACAAACTAAGTGAACTCTGCAACCTGAGCGACGCACTCAAAAGCGAGATGGGCGAATTGCACGAGCTGCACTGTATCATGACTGATTTGAAATGCCAGTTCGATACCACGCACGTAGGACTGGTCAGGGAGATCCTTGCCGAAGGCGTGGCCAACGGCGAATTCAAGAAAATCAACGAGCAAAATATAGAGCTGGTAGCTTACCTTATGGTCAGCGCATTCCGCGGACTCGCGGCTCCCCTCATGGTCTCGCAACGCCAAAGTCCCAGATTGGACCTTCAGATCGATTCCATAGTAGACATTATGGTTGAAGGCATCGGCGCCGCCCCTAAGGTTGCAACGCCTGCGCCCAGCCTTTCACCAGTCGGTTGAGCCATCCCAACCGCAAATAGAGAAGATTGAACAGCGCGATCCCTGCCAGCCCGCAAGCGATACCGGCCAATATATCCAACACATAATGATGGCCGCTGTAGACCGCCGCGAACCAAATCCCCACCATGATGAGCGCGAAGAGGATGTTTTTTCTCCACCCAAGCCGATACTTCATTCCGAAATACAAGACCGTCAGGGGATAGGCTGCATGCAGCGACGGCATCGCCGCAAAAACATTGGAACTTTTGGAATACAATGCGGAAAATATCCCCACATGAAAATAGCTGTCGAAGCGTCCAAGCCCGGCCACATTCCCCGGAGTACGCGGATCGAACCCAAAGCCATACTGCTGCACATACCAGGGCGGCGCCGCCGGATAGATATAATAAATAACAAAGCCGAGCAGGTTGACCAGTAAAAAAGTTAGCGAGTAGCGAAAGAAGAGCTCCTTGTCGCGATAAAACAAATACCCGGAAAACGCCAGCGGTAGCGGGATCCAGCAGAGATAACAGAATCCGTAAACCACATCCAAAAGGGTCGACCGGTGCGCCAGCCAGTATTCATTGGGCGTTTGCCCGTCGATCCCAAATAACTTTTTTTCGAACCGGTAGATACTTTCAATATGCACCGTGTTGTACCGGTAGTTGGGAAACGCTTTCATAGAATCAAAGAGGATCCAGAAAACGATAAAGACCGTAAAACCGAGAATGAACCGGCGCGTCGCGCCGGATAGATAAAAGAGCGCATTGAATAACAGCACCAGCATCAGTTGATCCGGCTTATACCCGATCAGCCACGCCGACATCAGAAGATACCCGATTGAAACACCCGTTGCGATCGCCGCATTGCGAAACGTCAGCGGGACCCCGGACCGAACCCGCGTCAAGGGAACCACACTGCTCATATGGCACTGCTGCCCGAACGTGCAGCCTCCATGCCGGCCTGACTGGCCCCGTTCCCGGCCTCGACAACTCCTTTCTCAGCAACTCCCTTACCCGTCGTCAAACCGTTGCCATTACCCGCCGGATCCGCCAACTTGCCCGCAGATACCTCAGCGTTGCCTGCCGTCGCGCGGGCCGCCACCCCACTCTCCCCTGCCGCGGCCCGCGCCTCAAGAGTACGCCGCGCATCCCTCAATCGCCCGATCGCAGTCCCATTGGCCAGGAACGCCATAACCGTTAGCGGGATAGTGAAGATAGAGATCGTCTCAAAGACAGGCACCCGGGTGTTTGGCAACAATACCTTGAAATCACCCCCCATCCAATGCGAGGCAATCCCGCAGGCCAGCGCCGATACCCCGGTGATGATCACCCGCTCGGGACGCTGCATCAGACCATCCTTGCATTCGATCCCCAACCCCTCCGCCCTTGCCCGGGTATAGCTCACCATCATACTGCCGATCAGCCCGATAAAAGCAAACAGCGAGCTTAGAAAATAGTGTTTTGCCACCAGGTACCAGCAGATACCTAAAAAAAGGATCAACTCGCTGTATCGATCCAGCACGGAATCATATAATGCCCCAAAGGGGGAGCTCATGTTCCCCAGCCGGGCAACCTGCCCGTCCAGCATATCGAAAAGACCCGCAAAGAGGATCAGCGCACCCGCCCAACCGACATACGAAAGATCACCCCGGCGACCTTCCTCAGCCCCCGAAATAAAAATGATCGCCACCCCGATATTCAGCAATAACCCGATGGTAGTGACCATATTAGGGGTCAACCCCGCTTTGATCAGCAACCTGACCACGGGATTGATGATCTTATAAATGCCCAACTGTAATTTATTTCGGGTGGTCATTGTTCTCAGCTTTCCTGATTGATTGACAATCTGCAAAGATACTGTGTTCATACTGAATTATTAAAAGTCAAAATGGGCACGGAACCGGATCCCATATTTGGCAATATCAGGGTGATCCAGGTAAGTAAACCGCTTGATGAAATCGATCCGTACCAGCTTGAAGATATTTGCGATCCCAAAACCGGCTTCGACATAAGGTGTCTTCCCAAGAGCGAACGTCGCCGTCTGGCCATTTGTCTGGGGGAACTGCAGCGTCTCCGGATTCCTGGCCGGGTTGTTCTCGTCCCTGAGGCCGCCAAACAACACTTTCGCCTCGATCACCTCCCGCCATTTGAGGTTCTTAAGCAGCGGCACCTTGTTAAAAAAGAACCCGTTGAAATAGTGATCGACATACGCCGTCGCATAATGATCACTCACGAACTCCAAAAAGTTCATCATGTTGTAACTCTGCAGCTGATAGGCATAGGTCTGGTTGGCGTGATGGATATATGCCAGCGGAAAAGGCACTTTCCCAAGGATATACCCGAAATCGGCCGTTACGTCAGTATATCCCAGTTGCGACTCATAGAACCGCTTGAAGATGTTGAAGTCAAAATTGTCATAGTTGTACTCTCCACCCCAGACGCCCTTGACCCCGCGGGTATAACTGAAGTCAAGGATCGGATACTTGTTGTAGATCGGGACCCGGTACAGCTTGCCGATATAGAACTGCTCGTGCGGCGCATACCGCAGCTCCACGGAAGCCTCCGTAGTCGTAATTCCGGGCACCGAGTCCGTGCCGTTGACGTCGGACTTGACATACGCGATGGATCCCGCCGGCGCCTGCTCCCAGTGCTTGAAGCCAAAATTGTAGGAGAAATGACTTTTGTACTCCTTTACATAGGTCAGCCGAAAAATATTATTGTAAAGCCATTTGTCATTGGGGCCGCGCTTGAACGACAACAAAAAATTATCTTCCTGTACAAATTGCAGGTCCTGACCCGGGATCTTGGTGTCCTTCTGAAAAGAGGCGCGCACAAAATTCTGCGGATAGGAATAGATATTCTTGTCGTTGATCGAATAGGTGCCGCTTAAGAAATACTTCCACTTCTGATCCCCAAACCCATACGCCGCATAGGCTTCGGAGTAATACCGTTTGCTCAGTCGCATCGTGGTCCGTCCACCGAACCGCAACCGGAAGCCTTCGACCGGATTGAAGCTGTAGAACGTGCTGGCCGGCCCGATCTCGAAGGGCCCTGCCTGCTTGTAACCTGCCAGCAACAACGTCGCCCAGTCCATCAGCCGCCGATACGACTTCATATGCACCAGGCTGTCTACGTTCGCATAAACCTTCGACTCCGCCCGGGTGAGCGTATCATGTCGCGCCCGCACCCAAAAACTGTCGGGTAGGTTCTGCACGCTGTCCTCAAGCACCAGCGGCGGCCCCTTGAAGAGGCTGTCTGATATTGGTACATCGGTCTGGAAATTCTTGAACGATACCGTTCGCTCTCCAAAAATACCCGTTCCATTCTTGTTGATCCCAAAGTCCCCCAGCACATCGCTCTTGGCCAACAGGTACCGGCCGCCCGGCATCCGCTCAAAATCCTGATCGATCTTCATCTCCCGAACGAAGTTGAAATTGATGCTCTTGCTCACCAACAACCGTAACTTCTGGATCGCATAATTGCTGTCGAGTGTCACCCACATGGTCCCGCGAAAAAGGAGATCGTTCGGATTGCGCGGCCGGAACGATAGTTTCACTAACTGATGACCGTCAAGGACCGTCGTATCCTCAATAAAATACATGTAGAAGGTCGGAGCCATATCTGCGATGGGGCTCAGGAAAAGATTGGTGAAGACCGAAATATTGTTGTCGTATACATTAAAGTCCTGGTAGAGGCGGTTGAGAAAAGCAGAAATCCCCTGCATATCGATGAACTCACCGAAATCAACCTTGCGCTTGCCCACCACAATGGCCTTCGTCTTCTCAGGGCTTTTCCTGTAGTATACGTCGGAGAGCGTTTCTTCCAGATAGACCGGGGAAAGCGTGCGCCCTTCGAGCTTAGTGGTATCGCCGTTCTCGATCAGGAAATGATAGGGCTTCAGCAGTTTGTTCTGCCCGGCCTTCGAAGTAGACTTATCGATGGAAAGCTGTAATTTTTCATATTTCTCATACGACGCGTAGGCATATGCCTCCGGGCGGTTCTTATCTTTGTTGTCGATCACATGCCGGATCAACTCCACCGCCGGGTTATCCCTGTTGCGGTACCGCTGTCTCTTGTTCCGCACGGTAGCCTCCTTGAGCTGGTGATATTGTCGGGAAAGCGGTATCAGCAATTCCTTTTCGGGGATATTATCCAGCAATATAGTCACTGAATTATATCCTACACAGGTGACTACCAGCGCCGGTTTGCGGAGACCTGTGGTTATCCGGAACTTGCCTTCCGGATTGGTCCGGGCGCCGCCGCTGAGGCCCCGGATCGTAATGCTGGCGTTGGCCAGCGGCGCGTGAGTGGCCGAATCGACGACAACCCCGCGCAAAACACCGTCCTGCGCCCGGACGGCATAGCTCCCGGCTATGCCCCATAACAGGATGATTAACAGTTTGACATAAATCCTTTCCATAACAGTCATCTTCTAAGCTTGAAATAATTCCATTCTAATGTTGAACTTACTATCGGGTCAATACCATCACTTGCGTCACCGGTTAAAGACAAAACGTTTCTGTAGGGTATAGTTGTAGAAAACTGCAACGGACGTCGCTGTGATGACTTTGGCCAACATAGGAGGGCAACCTGCCCGGCTTAGCAAATAAAGGCCGGAGGCATTGAGTACGAGATT
>DASZJO010000129.1:0-12202 GCA_035948015.1 Puia sp. | reverse complement strand
CTCCAGCGAATGCGCCTCGATCACCGGCCGCGACAACCCCCATCCCCCGCTCGGACGATTGGCAACCTGGCTGATATTTTGAATGCTAATATTCATAAAATCATTTTGTGGCCATGTTCAGACGATCATTTTTTCGATCGGTACGACCAGGATACCCTGTGCGCCGGCCGCACGCAGTTTTTCGATGATCTCCCAGAAATCGTTTTCGCTCAACACACTGTGCACACTGCTCCAGCCCACTTCCGCCAGCGGCAGCACCGTAGGGCTCTTCATCCCGGGCAACAGCCGGATGATCTCGGAGAGCTTTTCGTTCGGTGCGTTGAGCAATACATATTTGTTGTTCCGCGCCTTGTTGACGGCCCGGATGCGAAACAAGAACCGTTCAAGCAGCGCTTGCTGGTCAACTCCCAGGTGCTCGTGGCGAATGAGGACCGCCTGCGAGTGCAACACTGTCTCCACTTCCTTCAGCCCATTCATAAATAAAGTGCTGCCGCTGCTGACCAGGTCCACGATCGCCTCCGCAAGCCCGATACCCGGCGCGATCTCCACCGAGCCACTGATCTCATGGATGTCGGCGCTTATGCCGTGCTTTTCCAGGAACTGTCTCACCAGCAACGGATATGTCGTGGCGATCCGTTTGCCCGTCAGGGAGCTTATCCCTTCATATGGCTCGCTCCGCCCGACGGCTACCGACAATCGGCATTTCCCGAAGCCAAGCCGCTCCACCAGGTCCACCTTCTTATTTTTCTCGTAGACGACATTTTCCCCGACAATCCCGATATCTGCCACCGCATCCTCCACGTACTGCGGGATATCGTCATCCCGCAGAAAAAAGATCTCCATCGGAAAATTGTCGCACTCCGTTTTCAGCTTGTTGACACCGTTCTTTAGCCCGATCCCACAGTCCTTCAATAATTTGACGGAATCATCATACAATCGTCCCGATTTCTGAATAGCGATCTTGAGTTTGGTCATACTGATTTAAATTAGAAAGGGCTCACCATTTGGTAAGCCCTTTGAATGTTTTATAGCTGGACACTACATCACCGGCCTACCCCTTCGGTAAGATATGGAGATGGTGATGATGCAGTGTGGTTATTTTCATGCCGTAAAATTAATCGCCAAATCCGAACGGCCAAAATTTATTTTCCTCACCCGTCGAAGCCTCGGCGCAGGCAGCCCTACCCCACCACCACATTCAACAACAACACCCCAACCAGCCCCACCACCGAAACGATCGTCTCCATCACCGACCAGGACCGGATGGTATCCTTGATCGATAAATTGAAATATTCCTTGAACATCCAGAAGCCGCCGTCATTGACATGGGAAAAGAAAAGACTGCCCGCGCCGACCGACAAGACCATCAGGTTGGGATCGACATGCATCCGCAGGATCAGCGGCAGGATCAGCCCCGCCGCCGTCAACCCGGCAACCGTCGCCGACCCGAGACATACCCGGATGATCGCCGCCATCAACCATCCCAACACCAGCGGATGGATCGGCCAGGTCTGCAAATGACCGGCGATCTCCCCGCTCACCCCACTGGCAGAGAAGACTTCCTTAAGTACGCCTGCCCCTCCTACGATCAGCAGGATCATCGCTATATCCTTGACCGCCTCCTCATAGATATGCATGATCCTTTTCATTTTCATCCCGCTTCGCATCCCCAGCGACCAGGTTGCAAACGCGACCGCCACCAGCAGGATGATCGAAGGGTCGTTGAGGAACGACAACAGATGTTGCCCGTTTGCATCAGGATGCATAACCAGTCCCAGAATGGTTGTACTCGTCAGCAAGATCACCGGTAGCAGCGCCGACAGGAGGCTGGTCCCGATCCCAGGCAGCTGGTCCTCGGGCTTTTCAGCTGCGACAAGCCCCTCGAGCGGCGAAGCCGCGATCCCCTTCAACGTCCGCGAATAGACAAGTCCCGCCAGGATCACAGCGGGTATCGCAATGGTCATCCCATAAAGTAAGGTCTTCCCCATATTAGCGTGGAACAGCCCGACCAGCGCAGCCGGCGCCGGATGCGGCGGCAGGAACCCATGCGTAACCGATAACGACGCCAGCATCGGCAATCCGATATATACCACCGGCAGCTTGTACCTGTAAGCGACCGAAAAGATCAGCGGTACCATGAGTACAAACCCCACATTGTAGAACAACGGGATGCCGATGATAAAACCCGTTACCATCAACGCCCACTGGATGTACTTCTGCCCGAATGCATTCATCATGAACGTCGCGATCCGTTGGGCGGCGCCGCTTTCGGCCACAATTTTACCCAGCATGGCGCCCAGGACGATGACGATAGCCAGCTGCCCCAGTGTATCCCCCATGCCTTTATACACCGCTCCGGCAATATTTTCGAATGGGATCCCCAGCAGCAGCCCCGTTACGACAGAAACAACGAGGAAAGCGAGAAATGCGTTGACCTTCCCCCAGGTGATCAAAAGCACGAGCGATAAGATGCCGGCGAAAACAATCAATAGATGCATATAGCTCCAATCTTCAATACGAATCCCGATCAAATACGGCCCGTCGCCGTCAATGCGAGTCCCTGCTGACCTCCGATCCCGATCCCCCCACGAGGAAATCCAGATCTGCCCCCCGATCCGCCTGCAAAACATGCCGGATATAAAGCTGGACATAACCCCGATCAGCAGCCGCAGCCGCCGGCTTTCGGACAGCCCGCCGCCGTTCCAGTTCCTCCTCCGGCACATCGAGGTGCAGCCGCCTGCCCGCTACATCCAATTCGATCCAATCCCCGTCCCTGACCAGCGCCAACGTGCCGCCGACCGCCGATTCCGGAGATACATGCAGCACGACCGTTCCATAGGCCGTGCCGCTCATTCTCCCATCAGATATCCTCACCATATCGGTCACACCCCTCTCCAATAGTTTTTTTGGCAAAGCCATATTACCGACCTCCGGCATCCCCGGATAACCCACCGGTCCGACATTCTTGAGGACCATTACACTGGTTTCATCGATATCGAGCCCGGGATCATCCACCCGCAAGTGATAATCTTCGATATCCTCGAATACCACCGCCTTGCCACGATGCTGCATAAGCGCGGGCGAAGCCGCCGACGGTTTAATAACCGCGCCATTTAAGGCGAGGTTCCCCTTGACCACTGCGATCCCCGCATGCGGCAAAAGCGGCTCGTCAAATGCGGCAATGACCTCCCTGTTGTAACAGGTCTCCCGCCCTGCGATATTCTCCCGGTGCGTATGGCCGTTTACAGTGATGACATCCAGGTCCAGGCGGTCCCGGAGCTCGTGCAGGACCACCGGCAGACCACCCGCGTAGTAGAAGTCCTCCATCAGGAACTTTCCCGATGGCATCAGGTTGACCAGGAGCGGGATCCCGCTCCCCAGCCGGTCAAAATCGTCCAGCTCCAGCGGTACGCCGAGCCGGCCCGCAATTGCCGTCAAATGTATAATGAAATTGGTACTACCTCCCACCGCCGCATTCACCTTGATCGCATTCTCGAACGCCGCGCGTGTCAGGACCTTGGACAGCCGAAGGTCCTCCCTGACCATCTCCACGATCCGCCGGCCGGATAACTGCGCCAGCGCCTTCTTGCGGGAATCCACCGCCGGTATAGCCGCCGCTCCCGGCAGGGTCAACCCAAGAGATTCCACCATGCAAGCCATCGTGCTTGCGGTGCCCATCGTCATGCAATGTCCGGGACTTCGCGACATACAACTCTCCGCCAATAAGTAATCGGCATCACTCATCCGGCCTGTCTTGCGGTCCTCATCGAACTTCCAGACGTGTGTACCCGATCCGATATCGTGACCGTGAAACTTTCCATTCAGCATCGGTCCGCCGGGCACCACCAGCGTAGGCAGGTCCACACTCGCTGCTCCCATCACCGTAGACGGCGTGGTTTTGTCGCACCCCGTCAGTAATACCACTCCGTCCAAAGGGTTCCCGCGGATTGACTCTTCCGCGTCCATGCTGGCAAGATTACGAAATAACATCGCCGTCGGCTTGAGCAGCGTCTCCCCCAGCGACATGATCGGAAATTCCAGCGGAAATCCGCCCGCTTCATATACGCCGCGCTTCACCTTTTCCGCTATTTCCCGCAAATGGGCATTGCAGGGCGTCAGTTCCGACCAGGTATTGCAAATGCCGATCACCGGGCGACCATCAAACAAATCTTCAGGAAAACCCTGGTTCTTCATCCAGCTTCGATAGATGAAACCCATTTTGTCCTTCTTCCCAAACCAGTTCCTGCTTCGAAGACCCGCCATAATGATCATTCAGTTTGGAAACGAAAATAGGAAAACTTCGTCGGACCTGCTTCGCTCGGTTATTCTGCAGGCTTCACATACTGCTTGTAGCAGTCATTGATATATACGAGGATATCGACCGTCGCCGCCTTGCGGCAATAGTCGTAGGAAGGACGGTATTTCTTCATGAAAGTTTTCAGCGAATCGCCCTGCAGCCGGGTGATCTTGGCCACATAGTCCTTGTTGTAGCGGAAATCGACATAATAATCCTGCTCTTCCCGCTGCAACCGCTTTTCCAGCCGTTCGCGCTGCTTGGCCGCCGACCCTGCATTCCGGAATATATTCATGTTCACCCCCACCCCATCCCCCTTCCGCTGCTGCTCGAACCGCGGCGTGTTCCCATGATCATAGACCCAGCCATATTCCTTCCGCCGGTCCATGGAATCCAGTTGATAATTGCTGAATTCTCCCACCCGCACCGTGGCCAGGGTCTGCGCTTTGATCTCCAGGTATACCGGGTAGGAAGCCGTGAGGTCCGAAGCAGTGACCGTGATGGTGTCCGTCTTATGCCCCACCGAAGAAAAGGCGATGTGGTCCCCCGGCGCAGCCTGCATCCGGTAACTGCCATCTTCGTCCGAAAGGTCGTAACGCTGCTGGGTGATATTATGGATGCTAACGGAAATCAACGTGTCCGAACTGCCTTTCACATAGACCTTCCCGGTAAGGAATTGCTGCGCATTTGCTGTCAACCCACCACATAAAAGCAGGACAAAAAAGTAAAAAATATATCGCATAGTTCTCTCAGGAGTGCGCCAAGATAGGCAGATTTCGGCGATTCAGCCCATGCCGATCTTCAAGTTTTTGTTAAAACGATTTTACGCATTACATTTACGCCGATAATATCACAAGAACTCTTCATATTCAATATTTTAATTATGAAAAAGATGTCCCCCGGCTGCATCGTTGCCGGCCTCCTGATCGCCGCCCTTTCCGCCTCCGCGGCCCCCTCAAACCCGTCCTCCGCCGACCGTCAGGAATACTTCGCGATCCGTGTCTATCAACTGAAGACAGCCCAACAGGAAGCCCGGGTGGATACCTTTCTGCAGCAAGCGCTGCTTCCCGCCCTTCATCGTCAGCACATCTCCGGGATCGGGGTCTTCAAACCCATCGGCAACGACACCGCCGCCATCCGGCGCATCTATGTTTTTATACCCCTGAGAGATCTGAACCAGTTCGCCTCCCTTTCCGACGAACTCGTGAAAGATCAGCAGTACCTTGCGGATGGCCGGTCCTACCTCAACGCCGGCTATGACGACCCACCCTATGTTCGCGCTGAGTCCATTCTCCTGAAAGCCTTCCCCGACATGCCCCACCATGCCGCTCCCTGGTCCTCACTGGGGTATAGCGCTGAAAGGGTGTACGAACTCCGCAGCTACGAGGGAGCCACTGAATCCTATTTTGCCAATAAAGTCCAGATGTTTAACCAGGGCGGCGAGATCACCCTGTTCGATAAGCTTGGTTTCCATGCTGTCTTCTACGCCTCAGTTCTTTCCGGCGCCCATATGCCCAACCTCATGTACATGACGAGCTTCGACAATATGGCTGCCCGTGATGACCATTGGAAGACTTTTGGCGCCGACCCGACCTGGAAGAGCTTGTCGTCGTCTCCGCAATACCAGCATAATGTTTCCCACATTGACGACATTTTCCTGCACGCAGCGCCTTATTCGGAATTGTAAGAAAAAACATACTAATTTTCGCGCCTTATTCGTTTTCCGAATAAACCAGCTTAAAAAAAATATTCGGTTTATGAAAAACGCAGACCGGCCGTTCATCGGCATCATTATCGTCACAATAGCTGTCCTCTACGGCATAATCGCCTTACTGAGTTAGGGGTATCCGGCACCCAATGAAGGGAAATAAAGACATTCAGGGAAAGAATTAAAAACGGGCTTCGCCGAAGGATCTGGTCCCCGGAATACATGGATAAGTTACGTCGTAAGGATACAAAGGGTTGTCTCACCAGTGGGCTGCGCCAAGTTCAGGAAGCAGGTTTCACCTCGTAGATTGGACTGAAAAGATACAACTTTCCCGTGGCTAGTTCGATACATTGATACCTTTTTCTCAATTTTTTCCCTTTCCGGAAGACCCGCTGATCCTCCAAACTGAAACAACTGCCCTCCGGGATCTGCTCCACCAGCATCAAACCCTCCTTTTTTTCATCATACCGCCGTAACACCCGCATCAGGTGCTCATCCGCGCAACTGCTGGCCGGAAGGTCATGCAGGTTCTTTTTCAAGGCCTTTAGAACGTCCGCAGGAAACACCGACAACGGAATGAATTCTTCCAGGATCTTCCGGTATATCTTTTTCCACTCCTTACCATGCGACTGTACCCGGGCCCCGAATTCCATGAACGTTACCAAATGTGCCAGCTCATGGATCAACGTGATCAGGAAGGAATAATGGTTCAGATTCCCGTTGATGCTGATCCGGTGATTGGACTTAGCCGTTGCATGCCGGTAATCTCCCAGCACACTCTTGCGCTCCCGCGTGATCGTCAAATGCACCTGGTAATGATTCAGATAGGTCAGGATCAAGGCCGCCGCCTGCTCCGGGATCCAGCGGCGCAAATATTCCAGCGGCGCTTCGTTCTTAGGCATTGTTGGGCAACTTCTTGATAAACTTCAATAAGATCCTGACCTCCAGGAAGGTATAAACGACATATAAAATAAAACAACCGAAAATGGCACCTTTATTAACCGACTTTGCCAGCCAACCGTATAACAAAGCTGCCACCATGCAAACCATCATCTTGATGATCAGGCTGCCATAGACGGCCCGCACAAAGACGTGCGGATTCGGAGTTCGTATAGATTTGATATGCAGGAAATAAGAGATGGCGGTCAAGCCGAATAAGATGTCATTTCCTGACGCCAGCACCCACGGATCCGTATTCCATTCCCTGAGTATCTGCCTTCCAAAAAAAATCAATACCGAAAAAATGGCGAAAACCGCCGGGACCGGCAAAAACTGCCTGGCAAAAGCTTTACTTTTCATCTTTTTTCCCTGAATTGGCTTTAATGATCTGCACGAGCACAAACACAATTACCAGTAAAGGTACGACCAATGAAAAAATGGGAAAAGAAAGTTTCAGCCACTTGTCTGCCTTTACCCCTAGCCAAACGGCAGCACCCACGGAGGCAGCCACTTGACCGGACAAACCCGCGTAGCGCATTAACTGGCGACGCCCCTCGGCTCCACCCCCGTCATATTTCTTATGATTTTTCTGATCAGCCGGCTGCGATTTCGGCATGTTTGATCTCCCGCTTTATTTCAGGGGCAGACTTCCCATTGGGGCTGTGCTCGACCGCCAGGATCATATGACATTCTCCATTGAAATTGGCTGTCGGTTCGATTTGTAGCTTCGCCGCCTGGATATTCCCGTTCAGATGACTGCCGCCTTTGAGCAGCAAAAGGTCTTTAACCTTTATGGTGCCGGTCACCTTCCCCATAATATCCGCCTGCTGACCATTGATATCCCCCTGTACAACCCCCCCGGCGCCGATCACTACTTTGGCAGAACAGTGGATATTGCCGACCAGCGATCCGTCGATCCGCAGATCACCATTACTCGTAATATCGCCTTTCATGGTGGTGCCTGCGCCGATCAGGCTGGTACTGGTGCCGACGGAGACCTCTCCGGGCATGTCTGATTTGGTTTTTCCGTTAAACATATAGTTATCAGATTTTTAGCACATAATTTCAATTCAGGAACACCCCTCGGTCAATCACTTATCTTCTCTGGTTTCGGGATCTTCAATATCGTCGTATCCAGCTTTACGGTTGTATTACCCTGCAACACGCTTCGGATACCCTCCAGGTATTGGTCCCTGTACCGAACCTCCTGCTCTAACGAATCCGTCCGTATTTTTAGTTCGCGAAGATCCCGCGTATTGTTCACATCCCCATAACCCGGAATATATAATTTCAATGGCGTAAAAACGATCAACGCCACCGTCAGGCCGGTCAATAGTACAAAAATCGTGCAGAGAAGCGTATAGACACTTAGGCGGGACAACTTGAAGGTCACTACTTCTTCGTAGGTGTCATCGTTCATTACCACCAGGCGGTAACGGTTTTGAAGGCGTTTCAAGGTCGAATTGGCATCGAATTTAGCCATATTGGATTATGTGAACGGCGCGCGTCCGGTTCTGTCAACGGCGTTCGTCCGCTTTTGTGATAAAGATAATAAAATAAATTGGTCGAAAAGGAGTTATTACGCTGTAGTTTTGCCGCTTTCAAAAGGTCATTGTGACGTTTAGTAAGATCCTGCTATCGGTAGTTTTTCTTTTACTGCTCCGAACAGCCTTCGGCCAGCTGGGGGTAGACTATGACCTGACAAAACCCCAGAAATGGGAAAATCGCACCCTCGCCTCCGAGACGTCGAACAACGGAAAGAAATTCAGGAAGTTCCGCCATTTCGTCCAAAACAATATCACCCACTACAATTACTACTACAACGCCAACGAGAAGATAAAGCTCGTGGTCGCCCGCGCAAAGTCTCAATTCAGGGACGACTATACCAAACTGCTGCCATTTTACAATTTTACCCCCGACGGTACCGCCTTACAAAAGAAGGAACTCGACTCCGTCGTCTATAAATGCACGATGGGTATCCTTATCCACGACACCCGTAACGACTGGACAGACAACCTCTACCTGCTGATGGGCGAATCCTATTATTACAAAAAATTCTACGATTCGGCCTATATCACCTTCCAGTTCATTAACTGGGCCTTCGCCCCAAAGGAAAAAGACGGCTATTTTATTCCTATCGGCAGCAACTATAACAGGGACGAAGGCGGCAACGCCGACAAGGTCTCCACGCCCGAAAAGCAGAATACACTCGAAAAAACCTTTGAACTGCCCGCACCCAGTCGCAACGACGCCCTGATCTGGAAGGTCCGCACCTACCTTGCCCAACAGCAATATACGCAGGCCGCCGCCCTTATGGAAGTCCTGGATCACGATCCTCAATTCCCGGCCCGTCTCAGGCCTTCCCTTAATGAAGTAAGGTCACTGTATTATTACCAGCAGGGCGTCTTCGACAGCACCGCCTTCTTCCTCATCAGGGCGCTGCCGGCCGCCGAAACCCGCGAAGAATCCGCGCGTTGGGAATACCTTATCGCGCAGTGCTACGAACGGACCGACCACTCTTTTGAAGCAAAAACCTTCTACGAGCGCTGCTACTCCCACACTTATAACCCTGTCCTCGATATTTACGCCCGGCTGAACGCCATCCGCCAGAACAAAGAAGGCGGCGTAGACTATATCGACAAGAATATCCAGGTACTGGCGAAAATGGCTAAGAAGGATCGTTTTGAAGCCTACAGGGATATCATTTATTATACGGCGGCACAGATGGAACTGGAACGCAAAAACAAGCCGGGCGCCATCTCCTTTCTGCAGCTTTGCGTAAAAAATTCACCGCCCAACGGCACCAACACGCAACGGAACAAAGCCTTCCTTCAGTTGGCCAACCTAACGTTTGAAGATAAGAACTATCGGAGCGCCAAAAACCTCTACGACAGCGTCAATATCCTCCAGCTGAGCGGCCAGGAGGGTGATATCACCTGGTTGATCGACCGCAAAGCCGCCCTCACCACTCTTGTTGCCCAACTCCAGATCATGGACCGGCAGGATAGTATCCAGCGTATCGCCGCTATGCCACCCGCGCAACGCGACGCTTATCTGAAAAAGCTGGCCCGGGCACTCCGGCGCTTGCAGGGCCTCAAGGGCGAAGGGGAGGAAGACGCCGGCGTCAACATCAACGCCCAGAACAAGAACGTCTCCGACATGTTCGCTTCAGGCTCCGGCGGAAGCGCCGCGGACTGGTACTTCAATAACCCGAACCTCAAAGCAAAGGGCTACACTGACTTCAGGAACCGCTGGGGCAACAGGCCCGACGTCGATAACTGGGCCGTGTCCTCCATTATGAAGACCGGTCTTCCCGGGAACAACCGGAATAATGCCGGCTTCGGCGCGGACAGTGCTTCCCGCAACGGCGGCAAGGTTGCCGTGGACTACAAATCCCTTCTGGCCGGCTTGCCTCTGACCCCGGAGAAAATGAAGAAATCCAATGACTCGATCGAAAATGCCATGTTCCTCTTAGGCAAAACCTACCAGGAAGGCATCCCTGACTACCACTACGCCATCAATACATATGATAGCCTGCTAAACAAATTCCCTGACACCCGGCAACAGGAACAGACCCTCCTCAATCTTTACTACTGTTATACCAAACTTGGCGATCAGGCTAATGCCGACCGGATGCTGGAATTATTAAAACAAAAATTCCCCAAAGGCTCACTCACCGCCAAAGCGCTCAACCCCGACTCCGTCGCCAATGCAGAGAATAGCCTAAAGGTCAACGCGACCCACCTGTACGAAAAGATCTATGAATCTTTTATCGAAGGCCGCTTCGATGAGGCCATCGCGCAAAAGCGGGTCGCCGATAGCCTGTATGGCGACAAATACTGGACCCCGCAACTACTCTATATCGAATCCATATATTTTATCCGCAGCAGCCAGGACGCGCAAGCGAGAGCGGTGCTCCAAAGCATCATTAACAAGTTCGCCCGTACACCAATGGCCGAAAAGGCCGCCACCATGCTGGATGTCCTTGGCCGTCGCCGGCAGATCGAGGACTACCTGACCAGGCTGCAGATCAAAAAGGCAGAGGACACCCTCGCCATCAGCAGTTTCCCGGCTGCCGCCAATGCGCAGGACAACCGCCCAAGGATGCTGCGCAACGATTCCAATATGCTGAAGGCAGACAGTACCTCGGATTGGGCAAAAGCGAAGGCCCGCGAAGCCGCATTGGCCCGCGATTCGTCAAAAGCCAACCCCATCGCCGGTCCCGGCAGGATCAATTCGGATTCGGGTTTACGAAAGATTTCCATGTCAGACAGCGCTATCGCCGCTGCAAAACTTCGTAACATCAACTCCGCATTCTCAATGAGACCCGACGCCCCACATTCCGTGGTGATCGTGATGACTAAGGTCGACCCTGTATATGTTTCCGAAGCCCGAAATGCGTTCAATGGCTACAACCAGGAGAACTTCTATAGCCAGCAGCTTGCCGCGGAAAATGCTTCCCTGAATGACTCCGTCAAGATCCTCATGATCGGGACCTTCCCGACTGATAAGGACGCCTTGACCTACGTGACGAATATAAAGCCTCTTGCCGCCCGCCAGATCGTACCATGGTTGCCCGCGGGTAAATACAGTTTTATGATCGTTTCGGCCCCCAATATGCAGCTATTGCTGAACAATAAAGATATAGACGCCTACCGAAAATTCCTGTCTACTGCCTATCCGGGGAAATTTTAGCTCTTAAAACCCAGCACGAATTTTGAATTAACACAGTTTTTAGGAACCTTAACGGTACTTTTACGTTTGAGCTCTAGCCCTGCCCGGAACCAATAATTATAAGATTAACTTATATGTCATCTAAGCTGGTCCCCATCTTTTGGAAAGTCTTTTTCTATGGCCTGGGTGCCTTTCTCCTTTTCCTGATCCTCATCAACCTGGGTGTTTTTGGGTCCCTCCCATCACTGAAAGAGCTGGAAAACCCTTCCATCACCCTGGCGTCCGAAGTCTTCGCGGAAGATGGCACCCCAATGGGGAAATACTATAAGGATAAGGGCAACCGGAGCAATGTCGAATTCAAGGATATCTCTCCAAATGTCGTCAACGCCCTCGTCGCCACCGAAGACGCCCGCTTTTATGAGCACTCGGGGATCGACGGTTTTTCCGTCATGCGCGCTGTCGTCAAACTCGGAAAGGACGGCGGTGGCAGCACCATTACCCAGCAGCTCGCCAAGAACCTGCTGGACCAGGGCTCCAAGAACTTCATGCGCCGCTTCATCGAAAAGATCAAGGAATGGATCATCGCC
>DASZJO010000128.1:0-14081 GCA_035948015.1 Puia sp. | reverse complement strand
CGGTAACGGAACTTACGGCCAGGCGCAAACGCGACCCACCCAGGTCACCGGTTTCCCTGCGGGAACCAGGATCGTCAAAATAGTCGTAAGCAATATCGCCATAGCCCTGGACGCCAACGGCGGCGTATGGACCTGGGCCGGTAACGGAAATCCGGATCTGCTCGGCAACGCCAGTCAGACGAACTATGAGACCCCCCACCAGATCACCCTCCCCTCCGGCGCTATCGATATTGCGGGCGGCGGCTTCTTCTCATACGCGCTGCTGGCTAACGGATCCTTATACGGCTGGGGCTGGTACACCGGTTATATGGGTGTAGGCAGTCAGGCGGGTTCCAATACGCTCGGGCTCAATCCGCCATCGGCGCCGATGCTGCTGGACACCTCACTTGACCTACCAGCTAAGATCGCTCATCTGTCGACAAACAATACCACCACCTATGCCATTCTCACCGACGGGACCCTCTGGGCCTGGGGCGGTAACGAATGCGGCCAGGCCGGGATCGGGCAGGAGCTCAATTATGCCAAATACACGGTGAATCCGGCGCCCTATGGCGGTACGCCTTCGCCGTACAACTGGAACCAGGACATGAGCACCGCACAGTGCCAGGTCCACAAGCCGGCCAATATTGCACCCGGGCTGAATAATTTCGTCGGTCTCTCTGAAGGCGTCTGCGCCGTATGGTACAAATTCGCCGTCGACGCCAACGGCCAGCTCTACTCCTGGGGAAGAAATAAGAACGGGGTGCTGGCCAACGGGGTCATGGAAGGCGACTATGTCATCGGCACGATCGCCGCGACTTATCCCAATTCCTTTGACGTGCCCTATGTTACGGCCGTAAACCCCTTTGAGATCTCGGAAACCATCCTTTCCACTTCGCCGGAATGTATCTCGATACCCGGCGCCAACTCCTGCAGCGCCTTCACGATACCATTAAATGCGCCTCCGGTCACGAATGCAGGTAGCAATCAAACGGTGCCTGGCCCCACGGCTGCCCTGGACGGTTCCGCTTCTAAAGACAACTCGGCAATCGTCTATTATATCTGGAGCCAGGTGTCCGGACCCAACCAGGCCATCATCAGCATCCCCTCGGGCCCAAAAGCCAATCTGTTGAATCTGACGAAGGGAACTTACGTCTTCCAATTAAAGACGATCGACAACGGCTGGATGAGCGATAGCGCAAGAGTCACGATTATCGTTCAAAATACACTCTCCACGTCGGACTCCACAATGCTGGACGCTTCCACGGTAACACTCACCGGCAACGATAGTTCCGCAGCCGAAAAAGCGGGCTTTGGCATCTATCCCAACCCGGTCACGAATGCCTTTACGCTGACGGTCGGCAACAAGCTTACAGGTACCGTAAATGCACAACTGATCGACGTCTCCGGCGCTATCCGGCATCAATACCAGTTTGCAAAAGACGTGCAAACCATGCAATACAATATTTCGGCAAGTGATTTGACTCCCGGCATCTATTTCCTTCGCGTACAGCTGGGAACATGGACAGGAACGCTGAAGCTGATAAAAAAGTAACGGCGTAGACTATCCGTCCGATTTCGTCAAGCCCTTCGGTTCACACCGGAGGGCTTTTTCATGGCGTCAGATTTGTCGCCGCTATTTCATCACAACTCCCGAGCTCCCCCGAAGAAAAAATGCCTTCTTCTTCCCGGGTTCCTTCACAACCGTCGCGTCCCAGTTGGCCCCCTCAACATCATCCAGCACGATCGCTGTGCGGTAATCTTTCGCTGCGCAGTATAGCCGCAGGTTTTTAACCTGTATCCCGCGGGCATGCCGGATATACAGCCCCCAGGCAGGCAATTCCCTGAACATGGAGAACTCCGGATATTTCGCTGGTAACTCGGGCACACTATCCGCCAGGTCGCGCGACGCGATGAACCGATTCCCGCCGCCAGGATAACGAACAGTCACATCCTCCAATCGAATACGCTGCAGGAACGCTCCGGGAAGGCCAGTCAGCACGAAGGGAGAGATATTTCTAGGCTGGTCTTCGACCGGCCCCTCATAAGGATAACCGGAATCCGCCTTGCCGGCAGCGATCTGAACTGAAAAATGCCGGATAACAACATCCGCGAGACTGCTTTGCCGCGAACCGCTCCTCGCACCGATCCGCATAAAAAGGGCATTGCCCGTATTCACCGCATCAAGACTATCCGCGAGCACATCCTCGATCGCCGCCCCGTCAACCGCCTCCAGCGCAAGCGCCGACCGATAGGTATCGTACACCCTGTTATGGATGATCCGGATATGCCTGAAACCGCCGCGTGACACCGTCCCGAATTTTATCGCATTCGCGCTGGACCTGATCGTGCAATCCCGGATCAGCACATCCGTACAGGCCGCGACAGAGTCATGTGATTTAAGACAGATCCCGTCGTCGGCCGCGTCCACAAAACAACCGGTTACCCGGACCTGGCTGCAGTCCACGATATCCATCCCGTCATTGTTCCAATAAGCCTTGCTGTCTACCCGGACACTATCGATCGTGAGACCGGTGCACTGATCATAGGTTTCCACCCAGGAGGCCGCATTGGCCAACGTGACATCCTTCACCTTCACTCCGCTGCAGCCCCTGAAATAGATCAGCATGGGCCGGTTAGCTTCATTCGGCCGATCGCTTACCAGCGAATCCCGGATGATTCCACTGTGCACCAGCGCTACGATATTGGCCGCGACCTCCCTGCCCCGCCCGTCGATCATCCCCCGGCCGCCGATGGAAATGTTCCGCTGACCGTTCGCCAGCAACAGGGCCATAAATCTTGATTTATCCGTAAATCCGTCTTTATCATAATCGAAGGGATTCAGCGAGCCGAGCAGCACCGCCCCTTCCTTCAACTCGAGACCAACATCCGACTTCAGATGGATCGACCCCGTGAGGTACCTCCCGACTTCAAAAACCAACCTGCCGCCGCCCCGGTCATGGATATAGTCGACGGCATACTGGATCGAACGGGTATTCAGCGTCACACCGTCGGAGCGGATCCCAAACGTCGAGGCCGGGTAGTCTCCCGCAAAAGCAGCCACCGGCCACAGAAAGAGAAGATATTTTATCATATCCGAAAATTAGATGTGCGGGAAAAGTTCCTCCGGCCGGCTCCAGATCGTCACAGGTCCCGCCATGCCCATCGACTGTATTGGCTGGTTCCTCCTTCCCTCGTTGGTCCAATATTGCGCAACGGGGTTTTTTGTCAGCGTTTTCATATAGTTCCCCAGGGTGGCCGTCACCGTTACTTGCAGCCGGTTTTCTCCCTTCTCCAAAGAAAAAATTCGCTTCCCATACCATCGCACACCCCTCGAAACCCCATTGACACTAAGTTCCGACACCCCATGGACTTTACCAAGATCGAGGAATTTGCCGGATTCGAGGTTGATCGTCTTCCGGTAAATGATAATGCCGCTGAACGACACGTATGCCGGGATCTCCTTCACATCTCTCAGTTCTTCCATTTCGGAACGGGTATTTGTCCCGTCAAGATGGCGCCATTCCACCGACCAGCCCTTCAGGCGCTCGCCCTCCCCCGGGCCCAAACCCTCCCCGGAGACCTTAAGATCGTAGACCTTACCCTTTTTCTTTTTGTCAAAGACGATCAGCTTCGAATCCGCGGGCCCAAGATCCAGCTTCAGCATGCCCGCCGACAACTCCAACCGATACCGTTCGCCTGTATCCGCATCCCAGAGCCAGGGGAATTTACCCGCGGTGATCTCCGGTGAAAAAGCCATTTCCAGGCTATACCCCTCCTCCACATTCGAATTGATAAAAAATATCGCCTCCATTTGCTTCGACCTATAGCGTACCTGGTTCACAAATGGATTGGGCCGGTCGATCACAACATAAGGCTTCAGCGAATAGTCCTGCTGGATTTGCCGGTACCAGCCGATAAAATCCTTAGGCGGCTTTCTCACCAGGATAAATCGATCCGGAAACCCTTGCATTTTACTCACCCACTCCCGCACTTCGGCATCCGGTTCCAGCAGGCTTTCTGCTTTGGACGGAATGGTCTCGATACAAAAGATCCGGCCTCCCCCCGATATAAAATGGTGCAGCACTTCCGCCGTAGCCGGGCTCATACTCTCCACTTCGATCAGGAACAGCGTGTGATATTTTTTTAAAAGCCCCGCCTGGATCGTTTTTTCCGAGACATAATCACAACCATCCCCATTTTTGTGGATCGCTTCCCAGACCAACGGCTGATAAGTCGGGTGGATCAGCGTGGGAAAAGGAGTATTCTGCGCGCCGTATTTATTCCAGCTATCCGCGATCGGCGGCAGCAACGCAATCCCGGCATATGGGGTCATTTCCTGAAAGAAGGTCGTCAGCCTCGCCCGATAGGCCGTTAGCCGCGACAACCACGGCCACCATGGGTTTCGCTCGCTAAAATAGGTGCCATACCTCACCCAGCCGGGGAATTCGGCTTCCGGCGGCGAATAGTTGAACCCGTGGAAAACCGCGTGGGTCACGCCCGATATGATGCTCTGGTCGGCCCCTACTTTCAGCAGTTCTAACGTTTCATTGAAAACCCGGTCGATATTGGTCATTTCCTCGCAGGAAACGATCTTCTTCCCCTGCAAACGGGCCGCGGACGAGACATATTTGTTGATCATGGTATAGGCCCTGCCCACCCGATAATCTTCCTCACTCATCTCTGTTCCGAGCCCGGCCTTGATCCAGGTCTCACATTCGGGGATATCCACGCCGAAGCTACCGTCCAGGGGGTCATACCCGCGGCCATAGGCCTGCATCCGGGAAAGGACCTTGTTTGATTTGCACCACGCGAGGAAAGGCTCCACAAAACGCTCCCGCAGGAGTTCAGTCTTTGTCAGATCGAAGTCGAATCGCACCTTGCCGGTCAATTGCCTGAACACCTCTCCATGCTTTACGCCATATTCAGGATCGATATTATTCCCCATACTGCCCGTTTTATAAAGGATGAACGGCAGATAAGGTTTCAGCTCATAGCCTCTTCGATTTAGAAACTCCGCTTCCATGTCTTCGCACCAATTGGCCCCTTCCAGTTCGAGGCTGTCGGTGAAGAAACAGCGGATTTGCTTCGCCAGCGGCCCGATCGCATCCGACATGCGGCGCAGATATTTTTCGACCGCCGCCTTATGATAATGATTCAACACCGGGCCGTCGGCGCCGGGCGCTCCATTGATGACCTCGCTGAAGCCATCGAATTCCACCAAGCCGTACAACAGATGACTGCCGGCTGGTACGGATATAGGGTACGTTTTTTTCCCTGCCTCGACAGGAATATCTTTCACATCTTGCAGGCCGTTCAAAGGCGCGGGGACGAGGGAAAGCGAAATCAGTTTCGACACCCGCCCCGCAAAGGGCGCCGAAATAGCCGGATAGGCGTCTTTTATAATATCGGCCACAACCGCGTCATAGTCTACCGGACCTTCCAGCTTGATCGCTGAAATGACCCGCACCTGGCTCCTCTCATCTGCTGCCAGCCAGGGCGCACCGAAGGGCCACCCCGAGCCTACGATCAGATCGCAGGTCATCCCGAGGGAGGCGGCTTCTCCAAGTGTAAATCGTAGCAGCTCCAGCCACGCCGGGCTCAACCAATCGATGGAGGCTATGCCCATATCTGCTGTTCTTTCGGGAAAGGCGATCGGGTTGATCTCTACGCCGCCAAAACCGGCGTCCCTGAGCACCCGAAGCTCGCGCGCCAGTTCCGACTTTTCTATCTTATCGCCGTTCCACCACCAGCGCGCAAACGGCCGGCTGGCCATGGCCGGTTCCTTGAACGACGCATACAGCCTTTCTTCGGGAAGCGATCGGGTCCCAGCCATTCCCAAAGGCGACCAGCTCCCTGCCAAAGCCGCCGGCAACCCGGCCGCAAGCGAATAACCCGATACCAATACCGAACCCCGTTTGATAAAAGATCGTCTTCTCAATGGATATCATTTAGCAACGATGGTATATTGAAAAACGGCATGCCGCACCGCGGACTTCGAATCCATCTTTATTCTGGTGATAGTCCGGTGATGCCAGCTCTCTTTCAGCCCCTCTTCCTCCGGCGTGGTCAGCTGCATGTCCTCCTTTTGGGCTGTCCAAATCCGCACATCGTAGCGCAGTTCCACCTTTTTGCCTTGACTGGTCGTGAATACGATCAGCCCCGGCGTCGTAATATCTACAGTCCCAACCGTCATGAGGCTTTGCGTCAGTGAGTTAAAAACGCTATCCGCCTGACAACTGTCCGTGATCACGATCCGCCCGGATTTATCCGCCAGGATGCTCCGCTTCCAGACCTTTACCCCAGCCCCAGCCGGATACGCATTTTTTAGATTCATGCGCATAACTCTCCAAGGGGCCTCGCCACCGCCACCCTTCCGCTCCACCCGATAAGAAACCTGACTGGCGCCATACGCAAGTCCTTCCTGTTCCTCCCGGCCGTTGATCGTTGGCAAATTGTGAAAGGCCGATGTGTTGAACCAGAGTTGGTAACGGTCTTTCGAAAACGTCCTGGCCGTATAAGTACCCGACCCCACATCGATGATCACTGGCTCGCCGTCAGCATAGACGATGAAGTCCCCGACATCATTGTGGTTATGGCTTTTGCCGTTATTGCCGGCATGGGCGGCCACAAAAAGCCCATGTGCCATCCGCGAGACCATGAGCTGTATGTCCGGCAGCCAGACATCCCCGATATCCTGGAAACCGGCCCGCTCAGTAGCCATATCCCGCAGGTCACCCAAGTCAAAGAGCTCCCGCGCTCGATGATACTGCTGCAGGCTCAGGCTATTCCCATAATTCCAGCGAGAATCCAACCACTTCCCAAACCCGCGCATAACAGAATCACCCGTCTCTACGCCAAACCGGCGGATCATGACCGGTTCCGGCACCACTTCAGGATGCGCATCCCCTATATTGACAAAATAATTGCCGCCGATATGTACTTTATAGATATAAGCTCCCATGTTGCGGACAAGATCCTCGTGAAAGATATTGATGCGGCCATTAGTGGCGCTCTGCAGCAGGTCCAGAATATCCTGCACGCTGCCTGGCCCGAAAGCCCAATAGGTCGGCCCTTCCTCACATGCGCCGTCGTCTCCCAGGCCGTTCAGATATTGGTCCGTCACTTGCATGGCCCGATATACATCTCGAGACCTTTTGTCGCCATCTTTTTCGAGAAGTAATGCCGCCGTCAGGTAATTGGACATGATCCAGGGCGCCCAGTTATTCAGTTTGGCATCCTTATTTCCTGCGCCCAGCCAGTCATATTTGGCGGTCTCCATCGGCACAAAGATGCGTCTGTTCACTTCGTAAAAGATGCGGCTGCGGACCAGCGGTGAAATGCTGTCCAGCTCGGGTCCGATGAAATAATCCGCCCAGGCCAGGTCGGCTGCCGTCTCGGCCGCAAAGAGGTCGACTACAGGATTCTCCGCGTCAGGCAACCCCTTCCCCCCTTTCTGCAAAAACAGGTGAGCCGAAGCGCCCCAGAAAGTTTCCTCCGAGATCGACCATATCCCGTCCACGATCGCATCCAGGAATCGCCCCCTGCCCTCCACGGATTCGGCCAGTACGAGCGCCCAAAGCCGGTTTCGCTTTCCAAATGAAAGACTCTCATATCTGGTCCGGTTCCCATTGCGAAAAAAGTCCAGGGTCACAGACGCCGGTACATTGGGGAACGGCACTTTCAGGCAAGCCTCGGCGTTTTTGATCAAAATCGCTCTGATGCTGTCAGGCAATAGTTGCGACCACCCTGCCGCTGATTGAGGGAAAGGCTTCCACGCCGCTTGCGAAATAAGGAACCCTTTCAGTCCGTCGAGATCTGTTTCCTTCTCCAGAAGGTTGCGCGGGGTCAGTTGCGCATTCGCAGCCGCGCTCAATACGACAAAAGTGAGGACCGATATCAGCAAACTCCTCATTTTCTGAAATCCTCCCGCACCGGGTTAAAAATATCCAGCAGCTTGCAATCCGTGATGGCCAGGCCCGAATGCCGCACGTTGGACGGAATGACGAGGACAGCACCCGGCCTCAAAATGACCGCTTCACCCGCTACCGTCAGCTGAAAAACCCCCTCCAGCACCTGCGATACCTGCTCATGGACATGCGCATGCTCGGCCGATGCGCTTCCGGCCTTGATCTCAAAATAAGCGAGGGTCATCCCGGCCGAGTGAATGAACCGGCCTGAATATCCCGGGGCGGTTTCCCTGGGTGGGATCGCAGAAAGCTCAATGGGCTGCATAAATAAGTGGATTCTGTTCATCGTTATTGAGCAGGTCTCCTGTTTTTAGGCCAATCAAATAGGGTTCGGGGAGAATATTCGGCTCTCCGTTGAACACGTTGCCGTCAGGCATATAGGCGCAGGTCATCGCCCGCCGCCAGGCATTGGTCATATTGGCGCCCGCTCCATGAATGGTCAGCCCGTTGTGAAAGGAACAGCTGCCGGCCTTCATCGGTGCCGCAGCCGCCGCGGCTTTCACATATTGCGGGTAGACATCGAATATGCCATCCATATTACGCCCGATAGTTATCTTGTCAAATTTCGTCCCCTTATGCGAACCGGGAATAAAATACAGGCAGCCGTTTTGCAACGTCGCATCATCCAGCGCTACCCAAATGGAGATCGCCCTCCGGTCGGAGAAGGACCAGAAAGGATTATCCAGATGCCATGCCGTTGGATTGGCCCAGGGTCGCTTGAACAGTGCCTGGTCATGCCAGATCCTGATGCCTTCTGCCCCGGAAAGGATGGCGGCCATCTTGCCGATCCGCTCATCGAACATCAACTCTTTTACCGCCGTATTCGTCTGCCAGAGATTTAACAACTGATCAAAAACCTTCCCAAAATAATCCCCGTCCTCATTGATCCCGTCTTCCTCGCCGATCAGGATGTCTTTCCCGGGGATCTTTCTTCCTCCTCTTTCCGCGACTGCCTGCATGACAGCCTCGCGCCAATGCTCCAGTTCATCCGGCGTCAGGAAATCTTCCATAACGACAAAACCGTTGGCTTGATAGAACGCAATTTGCTCGCTGCTTGGTAAATGCTTCATAGGCGTTTCACGACCAATAAATATACATTTTTTTCCAGTCCCCACGCCGCCAAAGGAAAAAGGAGGCCCCCTTTGAACCAACCCCACTGGAAAAGATATTTCAATAGGTAAACAGAATGCTTAATTTTAAGATATTTAGAAGAACCTATGCCATCAGTATCGCTTTGTCTTTCCGGAGGCGGCGCCAGAGGTATGACCCATCTTGGTGTGCTGCAACACCTGCATGAGAACGGGTACCAAATCCAAGCCGTCAGCGGGACCAGCGCCGGCGCCATCATCGGGGTCTTTATCGCCGACGGATTTCATCCGGCCGAAATCGGGGAACTGATCCTTACGAATATCAAAAGGCTGCCGGTCAACAGACATCACTTAAAACAGGGACTGCTCAATATCAACTTCCTACGCGACCTGGTGAGAAACAACCTCCGCACCAAGCGAATAGAAGACCTGCCCATCCCATTTTTCGCCAATGCCACCAACTACGCAACCGGCCGGGGCGCCACCTTCACTACCGGTGAAATCCTGGATGTCGTCATCGCGTCGGCCTCCATACCTATCGTCTTCCCCCCGGTGATGATCGAAGGTGTACCCTACGTGGACGGCGGCCTGTCTTGTAATTTTAACGTAAGCCCGCTGAAGAAATATGCATTCCCGATAGTAGGGGTTTTCGTCAACCCCCTGGTCCCGTATGATCCCACCGCTTCCATTATCGCTCAAAGTGACAGGGCGATACACCTGACCTTAAGGGAGATGATCCTGGATAATATCCCGCTGTGCGATGTCTACCTCGAACCGCCTGAGCTGAAAAAATTCACCGTGCTGAATGTCAAATCCCTGGCCGTCATTCGGGATATTGGCTACCAATTTGCGAAACAAATGGTGGACGCATCGAAGTTATTGCCCAAGCAATGAACCTATAGTTCTCTCAATCCCCCATCCAGCAGGACCTCCGCGCCGAGCATAAAGGCGGAATCTTCACTCGCCAGGTACAACGCCGCGGCGGCGATTTCCTCGGTCGTGCCTACCCTTTTCAGCGGAGTAAAGTTGGCTATCCCCTCCATCATCGCCTTTGCTTCTTCGGGACTACCGGTTACAGTGTTGAAAATAGGGGTATCGATAGGCCCCGGGGTAAGGGTATTCACCCGGATCTTCCGGTCCAGCAACTCCGCCGAAAAGCTGCGGGCAAGGGAACGAATAGCCGCCTTGGTGGCCGAATAGGCCGCGTGGTTGGGGACGCCTTTGCCATTGACAGTAGAAGACACCAGCACGACGGAAGCCCCATCTTTTAACACCGGTAAAGCCTTCTGAACCGTAAAGAAAGTACCCTTGAAATTGACATCGCTCAACCGGTCAAACATGTCTTCGGTGAAATGGGTCAGCGGTCCCACGATATAAGCGCCCGCATTGGCAATAAGGATATCGATCTTACCCAGATTTGCATCTACTGTCTTGAAAATACGATCCAGTTCGTAAAGACGCGACACATCACCCTGAATGCCCAGCGCATCATGGCCGATCTCCGCCACCGCCTTATCCAACGTAACTTTATTCCTGCCCGTGATCGCCACCTTCGCGCCTTCGGCGGCGAAACGTTTTGCAATTCCCAAACCTATCCCGCTGCTACCACCCGTGACAACAGCCACTTTGTTTTTCAATTGTTGCATATAATCGTGTTTTACGCCACAAAGGTCCTACAGCCCACAGCTTTCAAAAATGAAGGAGATTAGGAAATACAGTTGAACCAGTTCAACTACTGGTTACGCTTTACTTTTCTATTGCGGATCTTCGACAGGAACTCGGTTGTCATTCCCAGGTAGGAAGCAATAGCATATTGGGGTATGCGCTCAGCCATCAGCGGGTATATTTCCACGAAGCTGTTATATCGCTCTTCCGCAGACATGGTCAGGTTAACGATGAGCCTCCTTTGCATGAAAGCCGTGGAACGTTCAGCCAATACCCTAAAAAAGGTCTCAAACTTATAGTTCGACGCCTTCAGCGCCATTTCATCTTCAAAATTGATTTGCAGCAGGATACTGTCCTCCAGCGCGATCACGAACATACTCGCCGGTTGCTGAAAGATGTAGCTGTTATAGTCGGAGATCCACCATTCATCAATAGCCAATTGAATCGTATGGTCCTGCCCTTCATCCCCAACCACATAAGCCCTCAACGCCCCTTTTACGACAAAATACCTGCTCCGGGCAGTGAAACCTGGCTGCACGATGAATTGTCGCTTGACCACCCTGACCTCTTTGAAGCAGGCGGCAAATGCGTTCTTCTCCTCATCGGTCAACTGGACGAATTTCGCGATGTAGCCAATAATCTTTTCGTGGCTGCCGTATGCCATGGCGCAAATATAGCTCGTCCGTATCATTTTAGAATTTGGCCTCGCGATGCAACCTGTTCATGCAAATAATATTTTTCATTGAAAGTCAACATTTTACGATTCCTGTTCCTGGCACCATTTTAAGGCCTGCGAAATTTGATACCTTTATTGGAATAATGTTCGAGTCTCTTATCAAACATATCAACAGCTACATTTCGACACCGCTTACCGAGAACCAGGAAGAGTTGATCAGGCATAGTTTTGTGTCCAAAAAAATAAAAAAAAAGCAATACCTCTTGCACGAAGGTCAAGTCTGCAAATACAGTGCATTTATCGTGAGAGGGGCTATGCGGCAATACAGTATTGACGACAAAGGAGCCGAACATATGATCCGCTTGTCCATTGAAAACTGGTGGGCCGTGGACCGCGAAAGCTTCGTGATGCTTACTCCCTCCATTTATACTATCGACGCCTGGGAAGACACCGACGTGCTCCTCCTCACAAGAGCAGACTCCCTGAACCTGCTGAATCAAATTCCCATCCTGGCTCAATGGCAGGGAAAGTTGGACGAAAACCATGCTTTCAGCGCCCAAAAGCGACTGAACGCCTCCATTAGTTTCTCGGCTGAAAGACGCTACTCCGATTTTGTCGCCCGTTATCCGGAATTCATGCAGCGGTTTCCGCAGCACCTTATTGCTTCCTATCTTGGCATCACCAAAGAAACCCTTAGCCGCATCCGGCATCTTTCGATGAAAAAATAGCGGCGCTGCATTTTATTATCATTTGTCATCGTTTTGAGGCTTCCCGCCGTTGCATCTTTGTGAAAGAAAGATCTAAAATCACGAAAGATGACAAAGAATATTCGCTTCACCACCAAAGGGCTGCGAGCTGACATCGGTGAATATATCATTAACAGGCTATTACCCAATAACTATGTTAAAGCAGTCGGTCCATTTGTATTTCTGGACCATGTTCTGCCAATCAAACATTCGCTGGGGGAACCGCGCAAAGTGGTTAATGGAAAGGGTGCGCACCCTCACCGGGGAATGGCAACATTAACCTATATTCTTAACGGCGAGGGCGAACATTTCGACAGCTACGGTAATCATGCCAAAGTAGGCTCCGGCGGAGCCCAGTGGATGAAAGCAGGCAACGGGGTTATTCATGATGAGGTGGTGAATGTCGATCCTGCAATAGGTGACCTGCTTACCCATGCCTTTCAGTTCTGGATCAATCTCCCTTCCAGGAACAAGGCTGAACCTCCGGAGTATCTTCCCATCCAGGCAAACGAAATTCCGAAAAAACGATTGAGTGATAACCGAGGATGGATCAGAGTAATTGCAGGGCGTTATGAAAACCTGGCATCAAAAATCCCCGAATATTCAAAACAGTTCTTATTCCATATCCACCTGGAAGCAGGTATGCAATCTTCTCTCCCAACCGAAAGGGGATTGGAATATGCCGCTTTTCTTCCCTTGCAAGGCGCAGTGATCAACGATACGGAATTCGGAAAAGGCGAACTCATCGTGTTTGGTGAGAACGAAGGAGTCATCCAAATGCATAACAATTCCGAATCCGAATTGGACATTATTGTATTTGGCGGCGAAAAATATGCCGAGCCCATTGTGGCCGAAGGTCCATTTGTGATGAACACGCGCACTGAGATCGCTGATGCCTACAGGGATTTTCACGCCGGTAAATATGGGGAGATCAGAACTATACAAATATGAAGAAGGTGATTTCCACGCGAGTTCTTTCTCGCCGCAAATTTCTTGCGCGTGGGGCTGCCGTTGGTGCAAGCCTGCTGCTGGGTCGAATAGCTTTAGCGGAAAGCTTCCGCCCACGCGTCGGTGACCCCGTTTTAAAGGAGTATGACATCGCTACTAATGGTATCTCCCTGCACATAACGGAGCTAGGGAGCGGCCCGGCTGTTCTTTTCTGCCACGGGTTTCCGGATACCTCCTATACCTGGCGCCGACAGATGCACGCCGTCGCTTCCGCCGGTTACCGGGCAATCGCGCCGGATATGCGCGGCTATGGACGCAGTTCCGCTCCTGCGGACCCGGTCTTGTACACCCCGTTTCATACAGCCGGCGACCTGGTAGGTCTGCTCGATGCGCTGAAAATCGATACCGCTGTACTGGTGGGTCACGACTGGGGGGCAAGTCACGCGTGGAACGCAGCGCTGATGCGGCCTGACCGATTTACAGCGGTGTTCTGCCTGAGCGTGCCTTACACTCCGCGCGGGGATATCAGCGTCTTCGATCAGATGCGGAAGTCCGGCCATCAAAACGATTTCTACATGTTTGAACAGGTCAAACCGGAAGCCGATCAGATTTGGGCTGACGCCGCAGTCACCATTCCGGGAATTCTGTATTGGGCGTCGGGGTCCGCTCCGACCGACACGCGGTGGAACCCTATGGACCCTAAACGAAGCCTTCATCGTCCGGCTCCTGGGCCCTTGCCATCCTGGGTTGAACAGGACTATGTCGCCCACAATATCACTGAATTCAAGCGTACCGGCTTTCACGGTGGTCTGAACTACTACCGCGCTTTTGAACCGTATTTCTATTTGTCCGCTCCCTGGAAAGGCGCG
Source organism: Puia sp. (assembly GCA_035948015.1). GTDB lineage: Bacteria > Bacteroidota > Bacteroidia > Chitinophagales > Chitinophagaceae > Puia. The sequence continues at coordinate 140 of DASZJO010000128.1, read as the reverse complement.
AAGATTACCCAACCATCCTTTTATATTACTGGGAAGTCAGATGGCTTGGGCGTGCTCTATCCACCCGTGGAGCGACTCCGCGCCGGCCTTCCTGGTCTCGTGGGAACGCTTGAAATCGACAATGTGGGTCACTGGGTCCA
>DASZJO010000127.1:0-17085 GCA_035948015.1 Puia sp. | reverse complement strand
GCCATCAGATCGTCGATCGCCTTGACCCACTTGGCTTCGCCAGCCAGCGCACCCGTGGCCGAACCCTGGATGATCGGCGTATTATCGCCGTCAAAACCATAGGAGGTCAGCAGCTCGCGAATTTCCATCTCAACCAGCTCCAGCAGCTCAGGGTCATCCACCAGGTCAACCTTATTCATAAATACGACGATACGCGGCACGCCTACCTGACGGGCCAGCAAGATATGCTCCTTCGTTTGCGGCATCGGACCATCCGTAGCCGCTACCACCAGGATAGCACCATCCATCTGGGCAGCACCGGTGATCATATTTTTGACATAGTCAGCGTGACCAGGGCAGTCCACGTGCGCATAGTGACGGTTAGCCGTCGCATATTCAACGTGTGCTGTATTGATGGTAATACCCCTTTCCTTTTCTTCCGGAGCCGCGTCGATTTCGTCATATTTTTTTGCTGTCGCCAACCCTCTTGAAGACAAGATGGTAGTAATGGCAGCAGTCAAAGTGGTCTTACCATGGTCTACGTGACCAATCGTCCCAACGTTAACGTGGGGTTTGTCCCTCTTAAAGGTCTCTTTTGACATTTTTATCTTTTTTAAATATTAACTACTGAGCCGTTGAAGAGAATTGAACTCTCGACCTCTTCCTTACCAAGGAAGTGCTCTACCCCTGAGCTACAACGGCTGGTCAAGTCCAGGGACCTACCTTACACTTCGCGGAGCGGAAGACGAGGTTCGAACCCGCGACCTACAGCTTGGAAGGCTGTCGCTCTACCAACTGAGCTACTTCCGCTTGTCAACTTCTCCACACCAAATCTAAAACACTTGTGGGCAAGGATGGATTCGAACCACCGAACTCCGAAGAGGACAGATTTACAGTCTGTTGCCGTTGGCCACTTGGCTACTTGCCCATTACCCAGAGCCAGAGAAGGGACTCGAACCCCCGACCAGCTGATTACAAATCAGCTGCTCTACCAACTGAGCTACTCTGGCTGATAACTCAACCCCCAAATCACACCGAACTTCGTCGAACCTGCTTAGACCCTCACTTCGCTCGGTTACATAGCACACTGATCCACTGCTTTTTTTGGGAAGGCAAAGGTAGGTTAAAATGTCAAATTCAAAAATTTTAAACCCGTTTTTTTACAGCCTCCCGTCAAAACCCTATTTTCAACCATGATTCGACGTTTATGGGATCTGGACCGACACCAAAGCCTCTTGCTGCTGCTGGCCATTTTCCTCGTGGCTACCCTGATCCGCCTTCCAAATCTCGGTCGGCCGCTGTCAAAACATCACGAATTCGTCGACGCTACCACGCTCATTCCGATCCAGGCCTGGCGCCAGGCAGGTGGCGCCGCTTCCTTTCACTTTATTCCCGTAGTGAACTACCAGCATTCGGGTGACCGGCGCCCGGATACAGCGATCAACCTGGACGAAAAAAACAACCAACTTTACCTGTCCGTCGGCCCCGGCTCATATATCCTTGCCTACCTCTTTTGCCAGACCTTCGACCTGCCCGCCGCCCCCATCCCCCTGAGGATCTTAAACCTGCTGTGGAGCATGGCGACACTATTCCTCGGCTTCATTTTTTTTGAACGCCTGATACCCGCCTCTGCCGACGGAAGATATTTCCGGATACTCGTCGCATGCACCCTGTTCCTTTACTCCCCTTGCATGCTCTGGTTTACCGGGAACGTCTACCATCAAACCGCGATCATGATGCCGATCGTCCTGGCCATCCTCTGCCTTTTGATGCCCATGCTGGCCTCCGCCCGCAACATTACCGCGGCGCGCCTGTCGGCAACCGCACTGTCCATCCTGCTCTTAATGTATTTCGACTGGTTTGCTGCCCCTCTTTGCATTCCCGTAATAGCCTATGCCCTTTTCCGAAGCCTGAAGGAAAGGAAATACCTCTTGTTGGCGCTAACGGCAGCAATCTCGGTGTTAACCGGCATGGCGCTGATATTCTGGCAATTCTCCTCCTATGTCGGCTACCATAAAGTCGCCGTCTACTGGTATGAGCGCTTCCTCTTCCGCAGCGGCCGCTCCTCGTTCACCACTTCGATCCTATTGCTTAGAGACGTCTTTATCAATCTCTGCACCGACTATGCCCCGATATTCGTTCTATTACTGCTGAATACGATCATCCGGCTGCAGCGCCGGCTTCCACTCCGCTTTTCCCCGGATCAATCGCGCTTCACCTGGATCTATGGGTTCTCGCTCGCGGCCTACGCCCTCGCTCTACTGAACTGGACCGCCAACCACGACTTCGCCATGGTCCCCGCTTCGCTTTTGCTGGCCTGGCTTGCCACCGCCTCTATCCCTCCCTCCCTCCCCCCACGCCGGCTCTATGGCCTCCTCCTGGTAATCCTCATCATCTCGATCTCCCAATACTACTACATCAACAGGCCGGGCCCTGTCTCGCAGAGCGGAATGCGCTACGACGCTTATGCCAAATTCGGCAAACGGCTTGACAACGTCCCGCCCGCCTGGCCGATCTTCTCGAATCTGCCTGAATACTGCCCGATGTGCGAATACTATGCCGGCCGGCAGATCACGGTCGCCACCAATCCCGACAGCGCCCTCGCCTGGCTGTCCCGGAACGGCATTCAGAAAGGCGTCTGGGTCGAAGCCTCTGGCTTCGGATTTGTTCGAATGGATACGCTATCCCCGCAACCGCCAAAACACCCCTGAGCCCGCCAAAACACCCCCAGCCCCCGGCACCCACCCCTGACCCCTCCCCCAAAAAACACCGCCGAACCCCCTGCCCCAAAATAAAAAAACCCGTCCAGTCGCTAAAAACTGAACGGGTTCGAAATATTTATTTCCTTTAAGATTTCTGCAAAAAATTAAGCCACTTGTTTTTCTTTTTGTCTTTTTACTTGATTGACCAGCGACTCAAACGCGCTGTCAAACGATTCTTCGAATGATTTGGAGGAACATTTTACGAAGAAATGATGCCTGGGGACATGAACTCTGATCTCCGCGATCTTGTCTTTAATGTTATGAACGACATTGTCCAGCTTCAGGAAAACATCTACTTTGATAATTCTGTCATGGAATGTGTTTAGTTTGCTCATTTTTTTGTTTACGTAATTAACCAGTTTACCGTCTGCATCAAAGTGCACAGTTTGAATATTTACGTTCATAGTAATCCCATTTTTTATCAGTGAACAATAAGAGAAAGAGCTTTTGTCTACGAGTGTTACGTACGGGTAGGGCGCCCGCCGTCCGGCTTTGGTAGGACAATGAAGTTAATCTTTAAGACGATTTTTTCCAAATAAAATTGCGTTAATTAAAGCGATCAAAGACATTTTAATCTACCCGGATTTGTCTGGTTCGCCGTAACCTGAGATCCCCGGATTCCCCCCGGACCGTCACGCTTTTGGATGCGCTTTTTTATAGATTTCTTTCAATTTTTCGATGCTGTTGTGGGTGTAAACTTGCGTAGCTGCCAGGCTGGCATGCCCCAGTAATTCTTTGACTGAATTCAACTCCGCCCCCTCATTCATGAGATGTGTGGCAAAAGTATGCCGCAGCACATGCGGGCTCTTCTGATCGATCGTCGTGACCAGCGAGAGGTAATGATTTACTGCCCGATGCACATATTTAGGGTAGAGTTTCTTTCCTTTCTGACTAACTAACAGGAACTCGGTATCCGGCGCTTCGAGCCGCGCCCGCTTCTTATCCCGATAATCCCTTATCGCTCCCATCAAGACCTCATTCACCGGTATGACCCTTTCCTTATTCCCCTTCCCCAACACCTTGATCGACCGGTTACCTGCATCTATCTGACCCTCCCTGAGCCCCAACAACTCAGCTCGCCGCATTCCCGTATAATACAGTATCATTAGCAGAAGCCTGTCCGTCTCTCCCTCCCAGTCGTCCGGGAAATCCACCCCTTCGAACAGCTCGGCCATATCCTTCCGGTCGACCCACACCGGCAGCCGCTTGCCGACCTTCTGCGACAAGATCGCCCCCATCGGGCTTTGCTCGACCTCGCCTACCCGGATCAGATGCTTATACCACGACTTCAACGCCGAGATCTTCCGGTTTATCGACCTCGAACTCAACCCCGCATCCTTCCTGGCCGCCAGCCAGCTCCGGACAATGGCAGGGGAAATAGCCCGAATGGCCATCCCTCCAAATTCTTCCTTGATATAAGTTGAAAATTCCCCCAGATCGTCCTCGTACGAACGGATCGTATTCTCGGAATAACGCTTCTCGAACTTCAAATGGTCGACAAAGCCCTGTATCGCTTTCTCCAATTAACGGTCGTTTTCTCCTGCCAAATTACGGATTTCCCGGCCGCTCCATTCATTGAACAAAAAAAGGCCGCCAAACGGCGACCTAATGAGTTCATTTATAATATATTATACTATTGCTCGAATTTGCCGCTGGCAACCTGCTGCTTGTACACAGCCTTCAAGACCTCACCCCTGCGCTTGACAGAAGGCTTGGTAAAAGACTGACGCTCCCTCAACTGTACCAGCACCTTCGCCTTCTCAAACTTCTTCTTGTACTTCTTGAGCGCCTTGTCTATGTTCTCGCAATCCTTGGAATCAATTATCAGCATATAAAATAACCCCGTTTTAAAAAATTGGGAACGCAAATATACGCAGAATATCCCAAATATCGAAATCCTCCCCGAAAAAGCACCGGATTATTTCAAGATTAGAAATGTCTCCCCGGTAGACTCGTCCCGAAAACTTCTTTCCACCGATAATCCCCTGAGCTCCGCCATAGCAGACGGCCCGGTCACGATCAGATAACCCAATTTCCTGTCCCGGATGAACGCCCGCAACGCCCCCGCACGGTCATTAACCGCCTGGCGGGTCTCTTGCTCAAATTGATAGAATCCCGATCGCCCGATCGCCCGATCCAGGTAACCGGTCGCAATCGGATCCACTGCGAGCCCTGTCAGCATATCCGTCGGGTCCGAAAGACAGAACTCATAGTTAGACCCGCCCTCCCCCGCAATAATATAAGTCAACGGTGGAAAATAAACATTCGGATTCCGCCTCGAGTAATACAGCTGCCGGTAATAGACGCTATCCCCGATATATCCCCCCCTCAACTCCGACTTTCCTCTCACAAAACTGCCCACGTCCGCCAGATAACCGGCAGAATAAGGCCGTCCCCCATACACCACCGCCCCATTTTTCCTCGTGATATCCACAAAGGCCTCAGGCCCCATCCAAACCTTTCTCACCACATACCCGCCGGTAAACACCAGACACCCCAGCAACCCGAATCCGACCGTCCTGAAAAACGTCGCCATATACAACCATCCATAAATGACAACTACCGACGCCATAATGTATCCGATAAAAGCCACCTGGTACGCGTTGTCCTGGAATGAAAGCACCCTGGCCGCCACAATGCTCACCAAAATCACCGCCCCCGCGACCAGGATCACCAGCCTATTCTCCTGAAAGAAGGCCGCCCCATCGCGCCTCCTGAAGATCCACAACCATCCTGTATACACCACAACTACCACCGCGACATATACCAGCGAGGTGACGACCGTGGTGCCGATAAAATAAGAATGCCCTCGCAGATAGCTCACCAGCTCGCCCGGCGAGTCGCTGTAGTAGGACGGAATGCCCGGGTTCCTCCCCAACCCATAAAAAATAGCCAGCACCATGCCCATTGCCAAAACCGCCCCGGCCCATCGCCACAAAAATCCGCGCCCCGCGGCTCCGCCGCGAATCACAAATGACGCCGCCCATAATAACACTACTGCCGGGAGCAATACCACGCAGCATAGATAAGATGCCGCGCATAAGCATACAGAAAAGAGGACGACATCCCGGATATCGGGCTTGCCCCTTAGACTGAGCAACAGCGGAAGTAAATAGAAATAGATGACCCGGAAATTGGGCCGCTCGAGGTAATTGTTGTCGAACGCGTAAACCACATAATGCCTTAGCCGCGGCCAATAGTCAACCACGTCCGGAAGAAAAAAGACTGTTGAAAGACAAAAGACCATCGCCACCACCCCGGCCTTCTTTCGCGCCAATTGTTCATACGCCGTAAGAAGCCCCAACATCCAGCCCACTGACAGGATCGCATACCCGATGAACCGGAATGACGCGATCCCCGGCAAACAAAACCGTGTGACCCGCAAGAACATCGCATTCAACCAGATCTCGAAGTAATGGTACGGCTCGACGCCATGAAACCCGCTCCCATATTCATTATTGATCGCATGCGCATTTTCCTGCCCCGTCCTATTCATCGCCTCGGCCATCTTCAGATAAAAGAAGCTGTCATCTTGCTTATATTCCGACTCCGGCAAAACATGGAATAGGCAAACGAACACCAGGCACCCCACCACTATCTCCCGCCAACGCCGACTGAACGACCCAAACCAACTCCGCCCTCCCGCCCGCAAGGTACGGCCGCCTGGCCCGCCCCGCCGCTCCGCGCTCCCTACCACTGCCCACCACTTCCCCCCGCCTGGCGCGCCCCGCCATTCCCCTCCGCTAACCCCCATCCGCCCTGCGCCAGCCCTCCCCATCCATATCCACACTCCGTAAACCGCCACCACCAACGTCTGCACCGTCGCAAAACCCGCCGTCACCACCGCATACACCGAAACCCCAACCGTTAACCCGTGTAAAAAACAATAAAAGTCGCGTTGCCGCCCGCCGCCCCAATCTCCACCTTTTTTATCCCGCAAAGCCAACACAACCTCGCCGATTGCCATGAAGAACAAACAACCCGCAACACTGAAAAGGACCTCCCAAAAAAATTGCCACCCGCTATTCTCTATCATAGAACCTGCAAATCTGTTGAAGGATATAACTCATCTGCTCGTCAGCCAGCTCATAGTATAAAGGAAGCCGCAACAGACAATTGGAGAATCGATCCGTATTCGGCAAAGATTCCTCCGGATGGTCCCGGAGATAATATTCACTCGTATGCAGCGGAACATAATGAAAAACCGCCATGATCCCCGCCTCCGCCAAATGCGCGATCATCCTGTCCCGCTGCTTGATACTATCCAACATCAGGTAAAAGATATGTGCGTTGTTGGTGGCATACGCGGGCAGATCCGGCAACCCCACCAACCCCTTCGCCACAAGCGGCGAGAGGCCTTCGAAATATCGCTGCCAAAGAGATCGCCGTTTCGCCTGGATAACCTCGAGTTTCTCGAGCTGCGCAAACAAAAAAGCCGCCGTGATCTCGGATGGAAGAAAGGAAGACCCGATATCTACCCATGAATATTTTGCGATCTCCCCGCGAAAGAACTTTGACCGGTTGGTCCCCTTCTCCCGAATGATCTCCGCCCGCTCGATATAATGGGGATCATTGATGACAAGCATCCCCCCTTCCCCGGCAATGACGTTCTTCGTCTCGTGAAAGGAAAAAGCCCCAAAATGACCGATCCCCCCAAGCGGCCGCCGACCGTCCCCCACCGGCGGCCGCCCCTGAAAGTAACTGTCGATCGACTGGGCCGCATCCTCTACCACCAACAAACCGTACTTCTCGGCCAACCCCATAATGACATCCATTTGACAGGCGATCCCTGCATAGTGCATGACGACGATCACTTTCGTTCTCGGCGTGATCAGCCGCTCGATAGCCAACTCATCGATACCCGGATAGTCGGACCGGCAATCCGCAAACCTGATCTGAGCGCCGCGTAGCACAAAAGCATTGACCGAAGAAACGAACGTGAAGGAAGGCGCGATGACCTCGTCCCCCGGCTGAATATCACATAGGATCGCGGCCATCTCAAGCGCATCCGTACACGAAGTCGTCAATAAAACCTTCAAAAAGCCATACCTCCCCTCCAGAAAAGTCTGACACTTCTGCGAGAACTCCCCATCTCCCGAAATCTTTCCGCTCGCCACCGCCGCCCGGATATACTCCAACTCCGCTCCCGCCAGGAACGGCTTGTTAAAAATTATTCTTTCCATAATATAGGCGGCCACCGGCCGTGCTTGGCTTAACAATTCAAATATATGTAATTTGGCCCCAAATTGGCCCGATGACGGATTTCCTCAGCCCCCTGGATACACAACGATTTGGATTCAACATCGCCCGAATCGACGATATTTCCTTGCTGCTGACGACAGGGTTTATCTCCTCACTCCGTGACAGCAATATCCGGCTCGTCATCACCCGCACCTCCATCGAAGAACTGGACAAGGTCAATCGGGCTGCCGACTTAGGCTTTCGGATAATGGATGTTCAATCAGTATGGCGTTCAACCCTTCCATCTACTCCGATCCACCAAAATCCGGATCTCATCATCGAATCCGCCACCGCCGCCGACGTCCCAGCCTTCCATGCGATCGCTGCAAAAGCATTCGACGGCTATGGCCATTATTTCGCAGACCCCCGCCTCGACCGCAGCCGCTGCCGTGAGATCTATCCGGACTGGGCAGTAAAGACCCTGGCGGACCCGAATGTCGCCGATGAAGTCGTTGTTGCCCGCCTGAACAAACAGACAGCCGGCTTTCTTTCATTGAAAATCCGTGAACAGAACGGAACCCGGTACGCAGCCGGAGTAATGGGAGCCGTCGCGGAAGCGTTCAGAGGGCGGCATATCTTCCAGGCTATCCTTTGCCATGCCATATCCTGGCAACAGGAGAAACAACTGAGCTGGACACAACACAATGTCCTGACAGCGAATATCCCGGTGAACAGAGCTATGGCCAATTGCGGATTCCGCCCGGCAGGCGCCTGCGTGACCCTCCACGGCTGGATCGACCGATAGATATCCCGGCCGTCTGTGGGAGCAACGTCTAATTAATCGACCGCTCGATGACATACCTCGGTCTTCTTTTCGTCTCCTCGAACGTCCTCCCCACATATACCCCCGCCATCCCTAACGTAAACAAAATAACGCCACCCATAAACCAGATGGACAGAATAATGCTGGTATATCCCAGCACCAGGATCTTCCCCCGCAGATACTGGACCAGCGTATAAATACCGAAGACTAACGAAATACTGGAAATGACAAATCCCGCTTTCACGGCATACCGCAGCGGCTTATCCGAATAAGACAAGGTGATCGAAAAAGCCAGCCGCAACAATTTCCCGAAACTATAACCCGACTCGCCCTTCTTTCTGGTCTCATGCGCAACCGTTACTACCGCTTTCCGAAAACCCGCCCATGTAATAATGATCGGAAGGTACCTGTCCGATTCCCGCATCCTCTTCACTTCTTCGACCACCGTTCGGTGATAGACAGCAAAATTTCCGATGGTATGATCCGTTTTCAACCCGGATAGTTTCCACAATAGCCAATGAAAGATCCTCGAGTACATCCGCCTCCGCCAACCATCCATCCTGTCCCCCCGCCGCGCGATGACCACCGGGTACCCCTCCCTTGCTTTCTCATACAGTCTCGGGATCTCCTTAGGCTGATCCTGAAGGTCGCTATCCATCACTACCACATATTCCCCGGAACAGACATCCAATCCCGCCGCCAATGCACGGTGCTGACCGAAATTTCGGGTTAGCTTGACCGCCTTGATCCGGGGATCTGCCGCTGACAACGCCTCCAGAATGCTCCATGCTCCGTCAGGACTGCCATCGTCGACGAGCACGATCTCATACTCGGCAGTAATGCCCCCAACCGCCTCCAAAATCTCCCGCACCAGCTGCTGCAAAACATTACCGGTGTTATATATGGAACTGACAACAGACAAGTGCGGCATAGATAAAAGGATATCAATAAAATTACATCTTCTGATGGGAAAACCCGAAATTTGCCCCCATGTTTACCGGGATCATCGAAGCCCTCGGAAAAATACGGTCCGTCGAACTACAGGGCACCAACACAACTTACTGGATCCAGTCCCCGATTTCGTCAGACCTGAAGGCCGATCAAAGCATCTCGCATAACGGCGTCTGCCTGACGGTGGAAGACGTCGTCGCTGACTGTCACCGCGTAACCGCCATAGAGGAAACCATCGCGAAATCGAACGTGAGGGATTGGAAACCCGGCGACCTTATCAACCTGGAACGCTGTATGACCATGAATAGCCGCCTTGACGGTCATATTGTCCAGGGCCACGTAGATACCACCGCTACCTGTATCGAACGCCGCGACATGAACGGCAGTTGGGAATATCGCCTCGAATTCCCCAAAAAATTCAGCCACCTGGTGATCGAAAAAGGTTCTATCAGCCTGAACGGCACCAGCCTTACCATTTTTAATGTCAAAAAAGACCGCTTCGACATCGCCATCATCCCTTACACCTATGAACACACCAATATTCAATCGGTGATCCCGGGTTCGATCGTAAACCTCGAATTCGATATGATCGGGAAATACGTGGCGCGCTTCCTGAAGACATCCTCCTAACGGAACATCAACGGCGCTAACTGCCTCTTGTCCCAATATAACACCCTGTCCTCCTTCCCCGCCACCCAGTGGCCGTCCACCAGCAACGAGTCTGGGCCCATCCGTCGGACCGGCACCCTTCCGATCCTGACCTCATCCAATGCTATCCGATCCACGCTGATCCGATTCGGCGACGCGAGCCATTCTTGCCGGCTGAAATGATTGACTACAACTACTCCGGCGCTATCCTTCCCCGCCATCAGTAAAGCTTGCGGAAACCCTAACCGGAAAATATAAGCGCCATCCTTCTCATCCGGCAAATTGATCAGATAGATCTTCCCCCTTACCGGTTCAGCCACCGCCCGGACAATATCGCGCGTGATCTCCGACGCCGCTGTCCAATTACGATTCGCCTTCTCCAAAAAAAATACCATATACACAAATCCCGTAACAGCCAGAAGCCAACGCCATACCCGCCTCCTGACCAGACGCACCAGCCCACAACCCAGCAAACAGCATAAAAAAACCGATGGGAAATATAACAACCGGTCACTCTCCGTCGTCCGCGTACTCACGGAAACCAACACCGGAAAAATGCTTGCAAAAGCCAGCATCAGCAGAAGCCCCCCAACCATGCGCCTTTCCCCCTGTCGCCGCATCCCGTCAGCCATCACCACCTGTCGCCGCATCCCGTCAGCTATCACACTCCGTAGCCATAACCAGACTACCAGCACTCCGGCCCCTGACACCACGATCACCCCCACCCATCCCCCATTTTCCATCGGCGGAACCAGCAGCCGCATCCCCACCCGAATTATATTTCCCGAATACTGCCGCCAACCCATCCCCAAAAACGCCCGCTCATATTCTCCCCAAATCCCGCCCGAGAGGATCCCCCGCATGACCAGCTGGACCAGCAACACTACCCCCAACACCCCAACCCAACGTATTATCTCCCTCCGCCTCGCCCCCCGCATCCATAAAATGACCGCACAAAGCGCCGGAACAACCACATCGGTCTCATACGCCATCATCCCCATGAAATACAAGACCGCCGCCCAAACAAGATATCCCCTGCGGCAATCCGCCGCAAGGATCAACGCGCCAAGCCCAAACAACACAGCCATCGATGCACCACGCCCCAATATCCAGTCGATACCCTCACTATGAAAAGGATACACGAGGAATAGCAAAGATGCCAGCCACGCAAACCGGTGCCGCTCCCGATCATCACCCGGCCACCTCAGCCGGTCGCAGAGCAAAAAGACAAGATAACTGTTGATCCCGTGTATCAGGATATTGAACGCATAGTATCCCCAGGGCCTGAATCCGCCTAACCAATAGTTGAAATACAGCGTCCAGTCCGACAACGGTCGAAAGAATCCCGGCGTCCGGAAATCCCCTTTCGCCACCCGCCATATAACTTCGAAATCATCGGAAGCAAAAGTTCTCCCCAAGGTCGGGGCAAACAATACCAGCGACCCCAGACAATACACCAACACCTGCCCCATCCCCTTCGCCGCTCTGCTACTTCCCAGCCCGAAGCCGCCGTAACGCGGGGATAAGCGCCGTATCGACCAGCCCGGCAACCTTCGCCGCACCTGCATTGGTAAAATGAGACATGTCATAATAATAAAGACTATTCTTGGGCATCGACCTCCCCAGATCGATTACTGTCAACCCTTTCTCGCGCCCAACCGCTCGCACTACATCATTATACTCCTCCAGTATCTCCCAGATCAGCTGGCCATTCATCTGCGGGTCGGTCGAATCCACCGGGTAAGCCGCAAGATCCACACCCGTTACGGAATCCCTGCCGAAACCAAACAAATTAGGCTGCGTGATAAAAACAGGCAAGATACCATAAGTCAGACAAGTATCCGCCAAACCCTCGAGCCTCATCCTGTAGCCTGCCAGGAAAGGCGCCTGCCGGGCCAGGCGGGCCTGCATCACGGCCTCCGGCAATTCCAGCCTCCGGCCGCTGTCCAACGGGAGCATGGCATTCGTTGTGTTATTGAATTGCTGCGCCCGCCCGCCCCTGCTGATATTGAGCACCACATTCAATACCTCGCTGTTATTAAAGAGGAAATGAAGGAAGTCCGGATAGGCATTACGCGTGTTGAGCCTGTCGTGAAATGATGGCGCCTCCGTCTCGACATCGTTGATCCCCGTCAGAAAAAGGACAACCGAAGGCCGCAACTTCCTGACATAATCGTTCAACAATACCTCATGACCATACGTGGAATGCCCATCCAACCCCGCGTTGTTCACCCAACAACCCGATACCGAATCCGGGAGCTCTCTGCCTAGCAAAAATGGCCAGGTCTTCTCATCCGACAGGAAATGACACTCCGTAGTACTGCCGCCGATAGTAATGACCGTCAGGGCATATCCCCAATCCTTCGGCGCCTCCGGCCCTCGGAAGCCCATACTGTTCCTGGTATTGACGATTACCGGATCCAGTTTTGGATTGATCCGGTTGATAATGGTCTCGCGCTGATTGACCGGCAGCAAGATCCTGTCCCCCTTGAGCCGGAAATGGAATGGATTGTAGATGCGCAAGGCAAGCTCCATCAAGACCAGCGTCATAATGAACAAGTACATCCCATAGACCACCCGGCGCCGCAAACGGCCCTTCCGTCGCCCGGCATCCCCCTTATGTCCTTGCCCCGTCATCGCATCAGGTACATCTTACCATATCCGTTGTTGAAGAATCGATCGGTATTCGTCCCCCCCTGATTGTACTTGCTGAGCGACTGCCCGTTCAGATTCGTGACCACATGGTACAAATATACGCCGTTTGCCAGTCGGTTGCCATACATGTCCGTTCCGTTCCACTTGAACTCCGTTATATTGGTGCCCACATGCAGCGACCCAAGCTCCTCCTTGGTGATCTCCCTGACCACCTTTCCGGTAATGGTCAGGATCTGGATCTTGATGTTCTGCGGCACCTGGCTGCCGGTGACCGTAAAGACAAAGGCCGTGGACGTGCTGAACGGGTTCGGGTAATTGAAGACGTTGGAGATCATCGGCTTGTTAATAATCGTGAACGCGATACGATAAGGACCCGTGCCGACCATATTACCCAACTCATCCTTGGCAGTGACGATCAGCTGATAGACATCTCCCTGCGGATTAAATTGCGTGGAGAAAGCGGGAGTGAAATTCACGGTAGCTGCATTGTTATTCGTACTTGTCGCTGGTGTGAATCTTACGGTATCGCCGTTAAAATAATAGTTATGCAAACTGCCATCCGGATACTGGACCTGCACCGTGAACAACGAAGTGTCCTTTAGCAGAAGATATTGTGACTGACTCTGGAGCCTGATCAGGATATGCGGTTTCGCCGATACGATGTCGTTATTGAGGATATGGACATTATCAAACGTCACATCCATCGTCGGACTTCGGGTGTCTCCTTTGACGTAGAAGGTCTTATAGAGGAAATTGTTGAACAGGAACTGTTCCGGCTGATCGTTTGCGGGGTTGAACATCAGGTATAAGGTATTGGCCCCCGGATATGTCGTCGTATTCAGGATATAGTCGAAGATGAGCGTATCCCCGCTCACCAGCGGCCGCCGCCGCGGCATGACGATATTATGCATCACATTGTTCCTGTCAAGGATGTAGAATTGAATCTTCATGCTGTCGAACGCATACGGGCTCACATTCTTGAAGGCGATTTCGAACTCCATATTCTGACCTAGCTGCACCGTGTCCTGCGATTTCAGCACGAGGTTGGGCGCCAGCGCCCCCTCCGGAACCGGCACATAGTTTGTCCGCCAATACGAAAGCTGATACGGAACGGCATGAACCGTATCGAGCGTCGTCATCTTTAGCTGCAAATAAGGATATTGCTTGGCATTGATAGCCGACACATCGAGGTCCTGAACCGCCCTGGGCATATTATACAACGGGGTGAAATTGCCTAGGGTGTCGATCCCGATCACCTGTACCCCCACTGTATCTGTTGCCGGAACCGTCCCGTCACTGCCCCTCCAGTGGACAGTATTCCATTGCTTGGCCGGTCCGAATTCCGGGGAAGTCACCGTCCCTGTGAAATAAGGCCCGGGACAGGTCGACGATAACGTAATAGCATCTGTCACGAGGTTCCCCCATGCCTGCTGCGGCGCAAAGCTGGGGTCATTCTTCTTATAAATAAAGAGAAATGCCCGCGGTTGATCAAAAGAATCGATCAGCGTCAACCCGGCGTTATACAAGGAATAATAGATCGAATTCCCTGAACCGTAAATGGCAGTATCAGCCAGCCAGGCGCGGGAATACACATTCACGGCCGGATTGTCGGACGGGATATTCTTCACCGTTACCCAATAGCCGTTGGGTATGCTGTCCATAAATTGCCTTATCTTCTCACGGTCCGGCGCATCGATCTCATAGAACTCGAAATTATAATAACGAGTCGGCGCGCAATTGGCCGACCCGCTGCCATACCGGTAAAGATTGTTGCCATTGGAATCCACATTGATCCATGGAGTAAAGGTTATCGGATTGAAAACATTAAATATCAGCGACCCCCCGAGACACGCACTCTGGATATTCTGCGCCCCGTCGACACTCACGGAAAAGTCCACATCGTATGTCCCGCCATCCGGATATACCGCATTCCGCTGATAGATATTGTGAAGCTGGGTATTGAACGCCCATTGACGATTCGCCGCCATACTGATCTGATTGCCTGTCGACCCCAGGTGCTGAAAATAATGCGATTGATTGAAACCGCTTGAGCTGTGGGCAGGATCGATATAGATGAATGACGAATAATTCCAGGTATAGTTGCCACCCGGCGTCGAAGGCACAATACCTACCCGCCAGTAATATACCGTGCTGTCCCGGTAGGTCACCTGCGGGTCGAACTCGAGCTCGCCACCGGAAGATGTAATATTTTTAGTGACCATCAGCGGCGAATTGAAATTCTGCGTCGTATCCAGCTCCATAATATATTGCTGGCTGGTCGCAAGCGGATTCGCTGTCGACGCGACCAGCTTGGTCGTCGGGGTGGTGATGATGGCGTAATTGTAGGGATAGATCGGCGTGGCCTCATTCTGATAAATATAGACCTGCGTCGTAACGGTGTTATTCAAATAGGTGACCTCCGGGATCGTTTGACCGGGATCGATAGAGACCGTTATACTATTCTGCCCTTTGTCACGCGTCCCGACAATCGGGACCGAAATGTCGATCGAATCCGAATACCGGATGCCCGGGATCTTCTTATTGAGCAGGACCGCCGTCGCTCCGCTGGGATACGTTCGCGTTACCTGGACGACAACCGAGTCGGGCACCGCTTTCCCCAAATTGAAGAAGCGGGCCTTGACATCGAAAGTCCCGTTGCTGATCGAAATAAAGGCCGGATTGATCTGAACCTGCGATGCCTCGATATCATAATCCGTGGGCCCCTGATTTAGCTTTAATGCAGGATCACCATGAATCGTCATCTGCTCAGCATGGAGCCGCGCAAAGAAATCCCCCGGCGCGGCATTGATCAGGCCCTGCTCCGCATCCGATTGCAGGACGCCAAGCGGTTTGCCGTAATCCTTGCTCGTCATATCGACATAAAGGTTATTCAATAGTATATTCAGATAGTTGACGATCCCGAAGTTCGTACTGGCCACAAAGGCGATCGCACCGTGCTCCGGTGACAATACCCAGGTCTCCGACAACGTCTTACTCGTGCTGAATCGCTGCGCATCATAAATGAAAAAGTCCCCGGCGTCGCAACCATTGACGAACATGACAGGATACTTGCCCGTATTCGAATAGTCGGTCGGGTTATTCAGGTTATAAGCCAATACGTCATTGGAAGAGTGCCCGAAATAATTCAGGACGCTGAATCCGGTGCTGAACAGATTCGAAATAGACCCGGCTGGCACCTGCGTGACCTGACTCGCATTACCGTCGCAGTAGATCGAGACGTTCGCACCGCATAACGTGTCCGAAATGATCTGCGCATACGACGTGACATAGTTACAGATAATCGTGCCCAGGTATGGCTCGCTCACCCCCGTTAAATGCACCGCATCCTTCATCCACAACCGGCCAGCGATCGTATTCGGCGAGATCTGCTGCGCTTGCTCATATTCTTTGACCTTGGCGGTGTAAGCTTCAATTTC
Organism: Puia sp.; assembly: GCA_035948015.1. Taxonomy (GTDB): domain Bacteria; phylum Bacteroidota; class Bacteroidia; order Chitinophagales; family Chitinophagaceae; genus Puia. Next base: position 649 of record DASZJO010000127.1, on the reverse strand, counting down.
CGCGCCGGAAACCACAGACAATCGCCCGATTGGCGTTACCGGAATGGTACCGGCGCCATTGGCCGCCGCCAGCATATTGTCAGACGCCGGATAACCCCAGGTCGGCACCATATCCAATTGGGCAGCGAGCGGGTCATGATTAACCTCGCTGTACAGGTTGAACTGATCATAGGTCATGGAGTGCCCCATCAACAAGACAAACTTGGGCGGCGCCGCCCAGGCCGACCGCGCATATCGAAGGAAATTCTGGATCGACAACGGATTTTCCCTGACCCCGAATGCAAACTGATCGATCAGGTCGCTGATATCCGCGATTATTACATTAAAACCCCCTCCAGCCGCCGAACTCCTGTACGTCTTATAGTCGGCCACCGGGTTGTTTCCGGACGTGCCCGTATACAAAAGCGAATTGGCGATAATGATATAGTTGCCCTGATTGAAGACGACATTATAGTTGGCAAAATTCTTGACCGTGAGCCCGTTGATCTGCTGAACCGTCGACGGATCCTCATTCACCAGCACAAACTGTGTGGTGCCGGAAGAACCGCCCAGCGCGAACGACAGCGAATTGTCAGGATTCACGACCGCCGCATACCGCAGACCATTCGTCATATCGTACAATACCGGGACATTCGCTCCCGCCAATGGG
>DASZJO010000126.1:0-10749 GCA_035948015.1 Puia sp. | reverse complement strand
GCTGTAATTTTATCTCACTAATGCCCACCAATCTTTACGGGCCCAAAGACAACTACGACCTCAAAAGTTCGCATGTGCTGCCCGCGCTGATCCGCAAGTTCCATGAGGCCAAGGTCAATGGAGACCCCGTTGTCACGTTATGGGGATCGGGGAAGCCGCGGCGCGAGTTCCTTCATGCCGACGATCTGGCAGATGCCTGCCTGTTCCTGATGCAGAAGTATGATGAGGCAGGTTTTGTCAATATCGGGGTGGGTGAGGATATCGAGATCGGGGAGCTGGCACTGTTGATCAGCCGGATCGCCGGTTATACGGGCCGGATCGACCACGATCTCGAAAAGCCGGATGGAACTCCGCGTAAGTTAATGGATGTGAGTAAATTACATGCGCTTGGATGGAAGGCGTCCATCGGCCTGGAGGAAGGCTTGCGCCGGACGTATGCCGAATTTTCGCGCGCGGATGCCGGATTGCCTCAACCGCAGCAATCCTGAGCTCCATGTTCTCTCTATTCCATAAGAAAAGCGCATTACCGGCATCACTGTCCAGTCTTCGCTGTGACGTGCATTCCCACCTCATTCCGGGTATCGATGACGGCTCTCCTGATCTCGGGACATCGGTAAGGTTGATCAGGGGGCTTATGGCGCTGGGGTATAGCAGACTGATCACCACACCGCATATCAATGCGGATATCTTTCCGAATACTCCCGCGACGATCCGGACCGGACAAGCTGTCGTGACGGAAGAGCTGCGGCGGCAAGGCATCGAGGTAAGCCTCCACGCGGCAGCCGAATATCTGATGGATGAGCGTTTTTCGCGGTTGCTGGCCGATGGTGAGCCCCTTCTTACGCTTAAAGATAATCTCGTGTTGGTCGAGCTTTCTTTTGCCATTCCGGCGATTAATCTCCTCGAGATACTTTTCGACATCCAGCTCAAAGGCTACCAGCCGGTGCTTGCGCATCCCGAGCGATACCTGTATTTCGGCGCCAACAAGAAATGGTATGATCGACTTCGGGATGCCGGCTGTTTTTTCCAGCTCAATCTCATGTCTTTTGCCGGTCATTATGGCCCGGAGTCCAAATATCTGGCAGAATACCTGGTCAAAAAGCGATATGTCGATCTGCTCGGCACCGATCTGCACCATGAAAGGCACCTCGAGGTGCTGGGGTCTTCTGTCAGGATCCATCGGATGGTTGGGGAGCTGATGCAGACCGGGCTGATCAGGAACCCGGAGTTGTAAGAGCCCCCGGCATTAGGGCGACCCCGGCCCGACGACTGCCGACATCCCCCCGTTTTTCCATCCAATAAACCGCTTGTCCCAATCCTGCCTGCCTTTCTGACATCCCGCTCAGGCAGGCCTTTTTTTTGCATATAGTAAGGCGTGGAAACGGAAAAAAGGATTTAACGATATAGAAAGGATCTGATGTTTAGCAGGAAGGCATTAAACTTTAAATTTGGACTTGGACTATTAAACAACATTTTATGGCTACACTAGAATTCAACCAGCTATTGGTCAACAATGCAGAGTTCTTAAAGCCGTTCGCTATCACGCTTACGCGTGATTCTGAAGCAGCAAAAGACCTTTTCCAGGAAACCCTTTACCGGGCATTGGCCAATAAGGACAAGTACAACGTCGGCACCAACATAAAGGCGTGGCTTTATACGATCATGCGGAACATCTTTATTAACAATTACCGCCGTAAAGCCAAGCAAAATACCATTTTTGACAGTACGCCAAACGATTTTCTCCTCAATTCCGCCCAAATGGCGGTTCCGGGAGCGGTGGAAAGCAATCTTCGGGTAAAGGATATCCAGGCGGCGATCCATAAATTGCCTGAGATCTTCCGGAACCCGTTCCTGTTGTATTTTGACGGGTTCAAGTATCACGAGATTGCCGAGATGTTACAGGAGCCGTTGGGTACTATAAAAAGCCGGATCCACTTTGCGCGGAAGCTTCTGAAGACGCAAATCCAGCGGTTTTAATCTAACTTCCGGTGATCTAAAGAGTACGAAGAAGCTATGATTAAAGACCTGGAAGAAGTGATCCTGGTTGATGAGACCGATCGGCCTGTTGGGGTGATGGAAAAAATGGCGGCCCATCGGCAGGCCTTGTTACATCGTGCGTTCAGCGTATTTATCTTCAATTCCCGGGGTGAAATGCTCCTGCAGCAGCGGGCGCCGGAGAAATACCATAGCGGCGGGCTTTGGACCAATGCCTGTTGCAGTCATCCGCGGCCGGGTGAGGACACGCGGGAAGCTGCCGGCCGCCGGTTACGGGAAGAGCTGGGCTTCAGCACTCAGCTGGAAAAACTTTTTTCCTTTACTTATCGGAGCGACTACGACAATGGGTTGAGCGAATATGAATTCGACCATGTATTCATAGGAACGCACAATGAGGGCATTTTCCCTGACCGGGCCGAGGTCAGCGACTACCGGTATCAGTCACTGGCGGAGATCGAAGCGGAGCTTGTTTCGGCACCGGCAACGTTCACCAGTTGGTTCCGACTGGCCTTTCCCTTGCTGAAAGAGAGGATTGGTCAGAGCCTGCCTATTCGCAGAGATTCAGCTGATCGGTGCTAAGGTTGCTAAACTGGAAGAATTTAACTTTTCCCGCTGCGCCTGCAACATCATAATGCAGGACCAGCGTTCCATATTGCGTTTCATAGGCATCCCACAAATCATCCTTGATCTTTGCGTTGCCCAATTTGGAGAAGAGGGTGCCGCGTTTGGTACCCAGTAAGGGGAAGCTGGTCTTGCCGGCGAATTTCGGCCCTATCTGGACATAGTTCCGTTTGGTATAAAAGTATAAGTCTTTATCTTTAAAATAGACGCCGCCGCCGCATTTTGCGTTGGCGCTGTCGGCATCCGTGCTTGTGAAGCAGGGGAATGCATCTTTGATCTCCGTGGGGGTGTTGTTGGGTTTGAGCCCGCTGACCGTGCCCGTCAGGATATCGACAAAGAAATCCGGGCATTTCGATTTAGCTCTCAATTGAGCGGTGGCACCGGATGCGAGGCTGGCGGAAAGGAGGATAAAGAGGATTTGCTTCATAAGTGGTGTGGTTTGGTCGTCGTTTTATAGCAAATTCCTTGCTAGAGTTGCGATTGGTCTCCGGCCTGGAATGCGGTTGGCTTCCGGCCCGGTTAGGAAAGCAGTCCCAGGATCAAAAAGACGATGCCAACGGCGGTTAGTATGAGGCTGCCGAACCAAAGACTTTTTCGCCGGGTGAGGATGGCGATCGCGGAGATGGCGATGGCGATCTGGAAGGCTGTCACGGCGGAGGCCAGCGGGACATGTTTGTCCAGGTGCGCCACAGATTTTCGCTCATCTTCTTCCGCTCCTTTTCTGATATCCGCTTTCTCCTTTTCGTATCGCGCGATGTCCGCGCTGTGATCTTTCGCCGCGGTGTCGGTTTTCCCCATGGCATGCAGGATCTGGTCGGTATTGATCGCGATCTCCTGCTTTAGGTTCTTCGACTGATAAAAATTCCACTGATCAGAGGCCTTGACCCGTTCGATCAGGGCTTCGTTGGCATGATGTCCGGCCAACAGTCCGGCCACCGCGGCCATCACTGCCATAAGCGCGGTGGAAAGGGCGAGGTAAAGCGTCCATTTCTCTTTCTGCTCCCCTGCCTTTTCCTGGATCTCCTCGTGAAGATGTTCGGTCGGTATTTCGATCTCTTCCGGCATAATTAGTGAATAAGATCCTGCGTAATTACTTGCTAAGATACATACTCCTGTCCTTATACAATCGCCGGAAATTCGGGTCGCGAAGGTCCTTGATGAACCGGATGGCTTCGCCGGTTGATTTCATCTCCGGCCCCAGCTCTCTGCTGACACCCGGGAACTTATCGAAGCTGAACACGGGCTCCTTGATGGCAAAACCTTTCAGCTTCTTTTCGAACGTGAAGTCAGCCAGCTTGTGGACGCCGATCATGATCTTGGTTGCTATATTGAGATAGGGTATCTGATAGGCCTTGGCGATAAAGGGGGTTGTCCGGGAAGCGCGGGGGTTGGCTTCGATGACATATACTTTATCGTCCTTGATGGCGAACTGGATATTGATGAGTCCTTTAATTTTCAGCGCCCGGGCGATCTTTTCGGAATAGTATTCCATAGTCGTCACCACCAGGGGGGTAAGGTTGAAAGCCGGAAGCACGGCGTGGCTGTCGCCGCTGTGGATGCCTGCCGGTTCGATATGTTCCATTACGCCCATCACGTGAAAAGTTTCGCCGTCGAAGATGGCGTCGACTTCCGCCTCCTGGCAGCGGTCGAGGAAGTGGTCGACAAGGATCTTGTTTCCGGGGATATGTTTGAGCAGGCTGACTACGGCCTTTTCTACTTCGTCGTCATTGATTACGATCCGCATCCGTTGGCCGCCGAGTACATAGCTGGGCCGGACCAGTACCGGATAACCGACGCGGTTGGCGACCTGAATGGCTTCATCGACGTTGTAGGCGGTTCCATAGTTGGGGTAAGGAATCCCCAACTCTTTCAGCATATCGCTGAACCTGCCCCGGTCTTCGGCGATATCCATGCTGTCGAAGGAGGTGCCGATGATCGGAATGCCTTTTTCATGCAGCCGTTCGGCCAGCTTCAGCGCTGTCTGGCCACCCAGCTGGACAATCACGCCATCCGGTTGTTCGTGCTCGATGATCTCCCAGAGATGCTCCCAGTAGACGGGCTCGAAATATAGTTTGTCAGCGATATCGAAATCGGTGGAGACAGTCTCCGGGTTGCAGTTGACCATAATGGCCTCGTAACCGCATTCCTTTATGGCCATCAGTCCGTGGACGCAGCAATAATCGAATTCGATACCCTGGCCGATGCGGTTTGGGCCGGAGCCCAGGACGACGATCTTCTTCCGGTCGCTGCGCTTGCTTTCATTACTATGTCCCCCTTCGAAAGTGGAATAGAAGTAAGGTGTCCTGGCCTCGAACTCCGCCGAGCAGGTGTCGACCATCTTATAAATGCGGGTGATCCCGGCCGCCTTCCGCTTTTCGTAAAGGGCTTCTTCTGCGTCGGTGCCGTCGGAGCCCATGATCCGGACGATTTGCAGGTCGCTGAACCCAAGCTGTTTGGCTTCGCGAAGCAGGTTGAGCGGCAGGGTATCGATCTTATATTTTGTCAGCTCTTTCTCCATGTTGCAGATCTTCAGGATCTCGTAGAGGAACCAGCGGTCGATGCCGTTGGTGGCTTTGGAGATCGTGCCGACGGAGATCCCGGCCATCAGGGCATCCTTGATGCGGAAGATACGGTCCCATTTGGGGGTCTTGATATATTCCAGCAACTCTTCTGCGTGCATGAGGCTTTTGCCGTAGTAGCCCAGCCCGACGGCGTTGTTCTCCAGGCTTTGGCAGGCCTTCTGAACGGCTTCGGTAAAGCTCCGGCCAATGGCCATCACCTCGCCGACGCTTTTCATCTGCAGTCCCAGCGTATCATTGGCGCCTTTGAACTTATCGAAATTCCAGCGCGGAACCTTCACGATCACATAATCCTGTACCGGTTCAAAGTAGGCCGAGGTGGTGCCGGTGATCTGGTTCTTCAGCTCATCCAGTGAGTAACCGATAGCCAGCTTGGCAGCGATCTTGGCAATGGGATAGCCGGTGGCCTTGGAAGCCAGGGCGCTGCTGCGGCTCACCCGCGGATTGATCTCGATGGCGATAATTTCTTCTGTCTTGGGGTTGAGGGCGAATTGCACGTTACAGCCACCTGCGAAATTGCCCAGGTCCCGCATCATTCGGATGGCGGTATTTCGCATAAGTTGAAAGGCGGTATCGCTGAGGGTCATGGCCGGGGCCACGGTGATGGAGTCGCCGGTATGAACGCCCATGGGGTCGAAGTTCTCCACGGTGCAGATGATAACGACATTATCGTTGGCGTCGCGCAGTAATTCCAGCTCGAATTCTTTCCAGCCCAATACAGCTTTTTCGACGAGCACCTCATGGATCGGCGAGGCCTGCAATCCGCGGTTCAGCGCTTCGTCCAGCTCGTCCTTATCGTGCACGAACCCGCCTCCGGTGCCACCCAGGGTGAAGGAGGGGCGGATCACCAGCGGGAAGCCGATCTCCTGGGCGAACTCTTTGCCTTCCAGGAAAGAATTGGCTGTTTTTGCCGTGGCGACGGGAACCCCAAGCTGGATCATCCATTGGCGAAATTTCTCACGGTCTTCCGCTTTGTCGATGGCCTTGATGTCGACGCCGATCAGCCTGACCCCATATTTCTCCCAGACGCCCAGGTCTTCCGCCTCTTTCGCGAGGTTGAGGGCAGTTTGGCCGCCCATTGTGGGCAGTACCGCGTCGATCTTGTTCTCGTCCAGGATCTGTTCGATGCTTTCAACGGTCAACGGCAGGAGATAAACTTTATCCGCCATGATCGGATCGGTCATGATCGTGGCTGGGTTGCTATTGATGAGGATGACTTCGACCCCTTCTTCCCGCAAGCTACGGGCGGCCTGGGTGCCGGAATAGTCAAATTCACAAGCCTGGCCGATGATAATGGGACCGGAGCCGATGATCAGGACGGAGCGAATAGAGGGATCTTTGGGCATGTCGAAAATAAAATTGTGCAAAGTTAGGTCATTTCCGGGAAAGAAATTCCGGCATTTCAGCGAAAGAAAAACGGCCCCAATCGGGGCCGTATAGCGAGTTGAACGGGTGATATAAGTTATTTAGTTATTCGGCTGCTAGTTATTCGGCTGCTAGTTATTATTGTGGTAGGCGGCCAACTCGATGTCGTCGAGCAGTACCCCACCCTTGCGCGCAAGCGATTTCCGCTCCGCCATTAACCTGCGGTTCTCATGTTTGCTCTTCATTCTGAATACCCATTTCTGTTTAGCTTCTTCGCCTTTTACTACGCCGATCATGCCTCCGACACATACTGCCAGAAATACGACCATTCTTTTCTTAATTCCGTTTTTAACTCCTTTCATGGCTGGTTAATTTTTGATAGTGAACCTATCCATTACAATGACAATTTCTTTTAGCCAAAAGCTGTACCAATTTTTAAAAAAACCCTACCCTTTTTGTGGTATTTTTCTAATGGTCAAAAGAAACCTGATTGATAGCCGATTATTAACAATTGCTTTACGTAGTTGTTCGCTATGTACGAATATGAACAACCGATGGATTGGACCGATACGTTGTTCCCGGTACCAATTCAGGAAGAACCGGTTCAGGTTGGGAATGGAACTGGTCAGGTTGGGAATGAAACCCGGACTCGTGATGGGAATGTTTGGTGATTGAGATAAATTTGCGTCTGATGAGATATCTGATCACGGCCGTTGTTTCGCTTTGTTGGTTGTCTGTTTGGGCGCAGTCCGCATCTTCCCTTTTCGACGCCACCGACTATCCGCAGCACTATTTCCGGGACCCGCTGGGTATCCCTATGAGCCTGGCCGCGAACTTCGGCGAGCTCCGTCCCAATCACTATCATATGGGCCTCGACATCCGCACTCAGCATCGGGAGAACCTGCCCGTTTATGCAGCCGCGGACGGCTATATAGCCCGGGTGCAGATCGAGCCCTTCGGATTCGGTCAGGCGATCTATATCCGGCATCCGGGCGGTTATACGACGGTATATGGCCATCTCAACCGTTTTTTTCCTGCTTTGGCCGTCTATGTGGAGCAGCAGCAATACCGGCAGCAATCCTGGCAAGTCGACCTGACGATCCCGCCGGCGCTGTTTCCCGTCAGGCAAGGCCAGCAGGTCGCGTGGAGCGGTAGTACCGGCGGATCGGAGGGTCCTCATCTTCATTTCGAGATCCGGCTCACCCGGGAGGACGTCAACCTGAATCCGCTGCTGTTCGGGCTGCCGGTGGAAGACCGGGTCGCGCCGAAGATCAGCAAGCTTGCCTGGTATGACGGTAATCAGGGCATCTATGATCAGTCAGCGCATATTCTGCCTGTTCGCAAGGGCGCCGCCGCCTGGACCATAATGCCCGCTGTACTCACCGTCCCCACTAACCGCATCTGCTTCGGTATTTCGGCCTTCGACGCCCAGTCCGGATCCACTAATCCCAATGGCATTTACCAGTCCGTCCTTTATGAGGACGAACGCCCCATCATCGGATTTGAGATGAACAATATCAGTTACGATAACACCCGTAACATCAACGCCCATATCGACTATAAGACAAGAATTATGGGTGGACCGTTTCTCCAGCAGCTGTTTTTTTTACCAGGATACCCATTCCCCTCTATTTACCGCGTACCCGGGACCCCCTCCGGCAAAGACCCCGCTGAGGCCACGGCCAGATCTGCTGCCATTGGCACCTCTCCCGGATTACTGGACCTCAGCGACGGCCATCTGCACGCCATCCGCATTGAAGTGCGGGATACCCGCGGCAATTCCTCCGAATTAACATTCAACGTCCAATACCAGGCTGTATCCGCGCAGGATGCCACAGCCTCCGCTCAACTCCCCATGAATCCGAACCTGGCCGGTGCTGAATCGGAGCCTGCCGATTCAATACTGCAGGATATCGGAGTGAAGAAATTTTACCCTGGCATGATCGACGGGATCGAGCTCAAGTACGGCGCCTTCTATCTTGCGGAAGGCAGCCTCTATGATTCCGCCCACCTCTTGATATCGGATATCGGCTACGCCGGTGGGGGCTATTCGCTGCCGTCAGGTATATCCGACGTATTCCAGATCGGCGAACCCTGGATACCGTTAAGGGATCCGGTGCTGGTCCGCATTCAACCAACCCGGGCTCTGGATGCAGATTCTTTGCCGGGAAAGAGCTGGGTGTCGCTGACGGAGCTGACGGACAAGATCGTGATGGTCTGCAGCAATGGCAAGCAAAAGGATGTCCGGCGCCCGGAATGGCAGAACGGCTGGGCCTCCGCGCGTTTCCGCGAATTCGGTAGTTTCCAGCTGGTGTATGACACGGTCCCGCCTGTCATCCTTCCGATAGGACCGCTGGAGGCAGCAGACCTCAGCCATGCTACCCGGATCGCCTTCAGTGTAAAAGATGATCTCGGAACTCTGAGCCGTTTTCGGGCGGAACTGGATGGCCGCTGGCTTTGCTTCACCAACGATAAAGGCCTCTCGTATATCTATAAATTTGACGAACATTGTCCTCCGGGACCGCATACGTTAAAAGTGACCGTAGAGGACGTGGCGGGCAACCGGAGCGAAAAGGAATACCATTTTAACCGATGAGAACGATAACAGACATTCAAAGACCATGATCATATTGAAAGAAGGCGACAAAGCGCCGGCATTTGCCGGGAAAGACCAAAACGGACAGAAGATCGCATTGGCTGACTACAAGGGAAAGAAGGTGGTCCTGTATTTTTATCCCCAGGATGATACGCCGACCTGCACGGTTCAGGCCTGTAATCTCCGCGATAATTTTTCGTTGCTTAAGAAGGAAGGTTTCGTTGTGATCGGGGTCAGTCCGGATGATGAGAAAAGTCATAAGAAATTTGAGACGAAGTTCGATCTGCCTTTCCCGCTTGTTGCCGATCCCGGACATAAGATCATCGACAAATACGGGGTCTGGGGCGAGAAGCAATTATACGGGCGGAAATATCTAGGGCTTCACCGCACTACATTCCTGATCGATGAGAAGGGGGTGATCCGGAAGATCTTCCTCAAACCGCGCAGCAAGCAACATGCGGAGGACATCGTAGGATTCGCGCGGGTCAAATAACCCACTCTACCTCGCCAAAGGAGAATTCCCTTTCCAGGACATCTTTAGTATGCAGGCGGCCTTGCGCCGACACGCCAGTTACAACGGTGTCGAATACGGCGTTACCCTTTCGGAGCCGAACATTCTGGCCGAGTCGGTAAAGCCTTGCGTTGTATTCGGTGATCGGGGTGAATACGCTGGCTTCAAGCTCGCGGTAGCGTCGGTCCAGGAATGCCCCCAGCTCCCTGGCCAATTGTACGGCATTATAGGATTGGCCGGTGATCTGCCGCAGGGAAACGGCGTTGCGCGCGGTCTCAGGGAAGTCTGATTGGTTGATGTTGATCCCGATCCCCACGACGGCGAAAGCCCACCGATCGCCACGGAAACTGTTTTCGATCAGGATGCCGCCTGCCTTTCTGTCATTCCAATAGAGATCGTTTGGCCACTTGATCCGCGTAGCATCTGGTCCGGCATAGTTGCTGAACAGATCGTGACAGGCGAGTGCTACAGCGGCGCTAAGGACGAATGTCTGCGAGGATGAAAGTGCAACTGGCTCTAAGACAGCACTGAGGACAATATTCTCACCGGGCTTGCTCGTCCATGTCTTGCCTCGCGTCCCCTTTCCGGCCCATTGGTCATGGGCGAAGTAGAGGGTGCCGTGACCAGCCGACCCCGAGGTCGCCTGAGCCATGGCATAGTTGTTGGTGCTATCCACAGATCCCAATTCAATAAAAGCGTGTCCGATCGGCAAAAGATTCCTATTTTTGATAGGTACAAATTTAACCCGGTATCTCACAATATTTTGATTTGCTTTCGATTAATATAATTTATCACAAAAACCATCTTGATTATTGGAACAGCTGTCAATATTAGCTACCCGTAAACGCAGCAGCGTAGTCAGGTTAACTCGAAATTCAAAGATTCTTAAAATTATCATCCAGGCGGTACAGGACAAGAAAGCGCAGAATATTATATCCCTCGATTTGAGAAAAATACCGGAAGCCGTAGCGGATTTCTTTATCATATGTGAAGCGGGAAGCACCACCCAGGTCAAAGCTATTGCGGATTCAGTGGAGGAGGAAGTGCGGCAGAATTGCGATGAGCTTCCCTATAAGCATGAA
>DASZJO010000125.1:0-36153 GCA_035948015.1 Puia sp. | reverse complement strand
ATGGAAAGGCCGCTGGCGATGGCGCTCATGAAGTTCACACCGCGGGCGGCCGTATGGGGGTTATCACCGAACAAAATAATGAAAAAGCGGCCCAGCAGGATAAACAGTGGGGCGCCGGGGGGATGGGGGATCTGCAGTTTGTAGCAGCTCGATACGAACTCACCGCAGTCCCAGAAGCTGCCGGTGGGTTCCATTGTCATGACAAATACTGTGCAGGCAATCAATCCCACGATCCAGCCCACGACATTGTTCACTCGGTTGAAATTCATTAGTATAAATTGTTGGAGGGCAAATATAAGGAGCTTAAAGCTATGGCCGCCCCCTATTTAACAAAAACCTTTTGGACCTGTCGGCCTGTATCGGTATCGACGACAACGAGATAGATGCCCCGGGCCAGGTTTTGGACGGAGATGGTCTGGAGATAGCCTTGTGCTTCCTTGTCGAGGATGAGCCGGCCGATCACGTCCATCAGCCGGATGCGGCGGCAGTTCACTGTGCTCGAGACATAAAAGGTTCCGTCCGAGACAGGGTTGGGGAAGATCGTGATGAGGCCGCCGTCGCCGGATACGACCACCGAACGTATGGGGGAATAGCTACTATTGCCATTGAGGTCAACGAGCCGCAATTGATAGTAATTAATGCCGGGGATCAGTCCCGGGTCATTGTATGAATAGGAATGGACGGAATTCTGATCTCTCAATGGCGGGAGTGAGTCGATGTCCGTGAAATGGATGCTGTCGGTGCTTCTTGTGATGATATACCGTTGGAGGGTCTGGTCATGGCTGACGCTCCATTGAAGCAGTGCGGTGCTGCCGGACTTCGTTGCGGTAAAGCTCAGCAGGCCGGGTATGGCGGAAGCGGGCTGGACCGGCGCCTGGTTACAGATCCAGAATTCGGAGAATCCGCCGACCGAGTATTCAGCATAGTACCCGTTGTCATTGGGGATGATGCTTGTCTGTTTATGGGGCGCGTGGAAACTCCAGAGACCGCTGGTGTCGTTGGCCAGGGTGCTGTCTTCCTGGGCAGCGATCGGGCTGCTGTATTGGGCTACGCCCGACTGATAGGCGTCGGCGATCGTGGTACATGTCGGGCAGCCCGCGGCGTCAATCAGGGTATCGGCTTCGCTGTCGAGGAAATAGAAGCGGACGGAAACGCTGTCTGACGGCGGGTTCGAAGGTTGGATCACGATATTCCGGTCGAGATAATATTGCAATGTGTCGTGACGGACCGCACCGGTGTGGTTAAAGAAGACTTTGACGTTTGTAAGACCCAGGTCCTGGCCGTTGGGGTTGATCGCCGCGATCTGGCCGCCGCCCATGCTGAAATCGATCCAGTTGTTCCCGCTAACCTGTTGGGTGAGGCCGCTGCTGATATCGGGTCCGGTATACACCGGGGCGGCGTCGAAGACGTGCACGTCGTCGATGCCCACGCCTTCATAAGTTGTCGCGGGGTCGCTGCTCATCACGATCCTGAAGCGGACCCGGGATGAGTTGACCGGCACGAAATAGCTTGACACATGCCATTTGGTATAGGATTTTTGCCAGGCCTGGCGTACGGCGTTGTCATACCAGTTAGTGCCACTCCCCACGTTGCCCAGTTTTGACCAGTTAACGCCGTCGGTGCTGTATTCAACCCAATGGTAGTCGCAGTCGCAATCGTCTTCGGTCTGGAAAATATGGCTGAAGGACAGTTCCGGCTGGTGGAGACTGCTGAGGTCGAAGCAGGGGGAATAGAGATAGGAATGTTCGTTATCGTTATAATCTCCGGTCAGGCTGGTCACCCAGCAATTGCTGCCATTCGCGGCTTTGTCGATAATCGTTTTCTGCGGGGCGCCCCACTGCCAGCTGCTATTGATGCCGCCGGTATACCAGTAGCCGTTGTTATTTTCGAAGCCTTCCAGGTAGGGGAAGGTCGCGATCAGCGGGGTAGTCTGGAAGTTCACCGGGGCAAGGGTATCATTCGCGGCGTAGGTATCGCCGGGATAATGGACCCAGGCGGTTATGCTATAGGCCTGCCAGGCAGAGAGGTTGGCCTTTTGGGAAAAGGTATAGATGATGGAGTCGCCGGCGTTGATGGCGGGGATCGACTCGGTAACGGTAGCTCCGTTGATGGAATAGGTGACGGGGATGTTGTTGGCGGTGCTGTTGCTATAGTTCCGAACTTTTACGCTGATCGTTTCAGCATTCGAAAGGGAGCAAATATTGGCGGTATCGGGGGATATCAGCGCCAGCATCCCGATATCGTTGGTGGCGCGGGTAAGGGTGATATCGTCAAAGGAATAGCCGTCGTCGAGGTCACCGTCGGGAATGACGTCATTAGTGGAAGTATATCCTTCTTCGCCGAATTTGACCTGGAAGCTGCTGCTCACTGTCTGGGATGCGGATTTGAGGATACCGGTGATATCGATATGCGGGGAAGGCTGATAGACGCCGATATTGGCAGCGTTGCTGTCGAGGGTACAAACGGGTATCCATGCTGACTGGTCGTTCCCACGGATCCAGACCCGGTTGCCGGGCAGGCTGAAATCGATGCCCTGGTTATTGTAATAGAAGTCCAGCCAGAGTTGGTCGGCGGCGGAGTAGTTGGACAAGTTGAAAGTAGTGATAAGACTGTCGGATGTCGGGCCTGTGTTAAAGTGAATGGCATCGAGGGTTGCGCAGCGGTCGCCTGTTCGGGCGAATCCGGTATTGATAAAGGTCCGGGCCCGGCCGTTAAGCGTATCGGCATATAAGTCGCATCGGTCCAGCCCGATGAAACCCAGCGTGGGGGACGAATAGGTAGCGGCAGCGGCGGTCTCGAATCCTTCGGTAAACGCTGGATTCAGGGTCAGCGGGTTGTTGCTGAGCTGTTTGACCGTTGTATACAGGGTATCGTTGTTCGGGTTGGGGTCGCCGGGATAGGAGACCCAGATCCCGAGGTTGTACGTGCCGGTGGCAGAAAAGTCGTATGGGGTGGTGAAAGTGTAATCATAGGTACCGTTGGGCGCGATGGTCGCGTTGCTTGTTTCGGTAATGGTCGGGCCGCCATTGACCTGGTAAGACATAGTGAAGGCGGTTCCTGACGGGATCGTGCCAAGGTTCCTCAGCTCCACGGAGATATTGCTGCTGCTGCCGATCTGGGTGGAGGTAAACTGGCGCCCGGACGGCGGACCGATCAGGGAGTCGATAGTATAGTCGTTGTTGAGGGCGGTGAGTGAACATGCGCCGCCGGAGGGGATGATATTGACGGCAACGGCTCTTCTGCCGGGGCTTGAACCATTGACGGCGCGGACGGAAAACCAATAGCTGCTGTCGCGGTTCAGATTTCCCTGAAGCAAGGTGGTGGCTGCGGTGCCTGCGATCTTAACCATGCTGTCCCCTTCGAGTCGCATGATATCGTAGCTCGTGGCGGACGGGACGGCGGTCCAGGTCAGCTGCGCATATCCCTGGCAGGGGTTAGTACCGGTGAGTGTCGGCTGGCCGAGGATGGTGACAGGGTAATGCGACCGGTCGGTGTAGGCGGTGCTGTTGGCAGTAACGCGGATCAGCGCATTGTTGGTAGCGGAGGCGGGTACCGTCCATGGGTATACGCCGCTTGCCGTCGCCGGAACGGAGTTGCTGATTGTCGTCCAGGTGCTGCCGTTATCGGTGGAATAGTCGATGGTAAAGGTGTTGGCGCCTGTCCCGTAGGCGTTCCAGCGAATGTTCTCGGTATTTCCCGGAACCCAGGTTTCGTTGCCGTAAGGATAGAGCAGTTGGATCGAGGGCTGGATGACCTCCCAGGCGATCGCAAAAGGTTGCGGTCCCTGAGGCACGTCCGTGCCATTCACGGTGATGGTGAAGGCCCCGCCGGTGGGGTTGTTGATGACAACCTGTTCGATATTGTTCAGCGTGTCGACGCCTTCCACGGCTACATCGCCGACATGGGCCGGATCGGGGTTGAGGATGAGGGGATGGTGCACAACGGCGCCGGGGTCCGTGACCGTCAGGTCGAGGTTATTGACCAGGGCGGAGGCGGCATAGGGTGCGCCGGGATAGTCCGTCCAGCACAACATGACACGCACCTGTTGGGCGCCGGTGGGTACGTTGATAATGGAGGTGCTGTTATTGCCGTTGGCGAGCTGGCCGGTAGCGTATTGGTTGTTCTCCATCGCCTGGTCGGCGGCCAGCGCGTTGAGGTTGCCAAAGCCAAAGACAAAGTCGGGGCCAGGGTTACCCAGGTCTGTGGCGGTATTGCAGACCATGGCTTTCAGCAGCGCGGAGGGCGCGTCTGTACCGGGATGGAGCTGACGGTATCGTTGTACCAACAGGGCCAGGGTACCGGCGACTGTAGGAGATGACATGCTTGTACCCGTAGCGGAGATATAATTGTTATAGGGCCAGGTGGAAGTGATATTCGTCCCGCCGGCAACGATCTCCGGCTTGATCCGGCCGTCGCCGTCCGGACCGCTACTGGAAGCGTTGTTGATGGTATAGTTGACATTGTAAAGATCGCCCACGGTCAGAATATTCTTGGCTGACTGAAAGCCCGATTTGATGGTCGAGTACTGAAGCGGGTAAGGCGAGCACAAAAATGCGCCGTCGTTGCCCGCGGCAAAACTGTGCAGCAGGGTAGGGTAGGCCCAGGCCTGGGCATCGGTATAATTGGCGAGGTAATCATATTGGCCGTCATAGATGCAGCCGCCATTATAGTCGGTGTAGGAATTGGAGGTCAGCGTCATGTCATAGTCGCTGAGATATACTGGTGCTTCGAGGATGATGTCGCTGAAATACTGGCTGATGATGGTGGAGTGCGGGGCCATGCCCTGATAATATGGGTTGAGGATACCGCCGCCTGCAGCGGTCCCCGAAGTATGAACGCCGTGCCCGCTACCGGGAGGGGCGGCAAACCGGTCGATCTCACGACCGCTAAAATCGATGTGTGTATAGGGATCGCTATCGTCCCCGATGCCGATGACCACGCCGTCACCGCGAAGATTTGTGCCGGAGGGGGCGGCCAGGGCGTCAGCGCCATGTGTTGCCCGGTTGTCATAATTCAGCGCCCTGGGTGTCATCGGCTGTGGCGCGAGGTAGCTCACGAAAGGCAGGGCGCTGATCTTTTGCAGGATGGCGGGCGGGGCTGCTTTGACAAAGACCGTGCGTGCCGGCCGGATCCGGGTATGGATGATGACGGCGCCTGTGGCGGCGATTTGCCGGCAGACCTCAACGGAGTCCAGGGCGCCAAACCAGCTGATGGCGATAAGCGCGTCGGGTTGGCGGAGCCATTCTTCCTGATGTTGGGTGAGGCGGGTGGAAAGTTTGAAGGCCGGAGGAAGCGGGGCAAGATTGTTGACGGCATACCTGCGGAGGTCTTCGGCGGAAAAGGCGGTGTCGACTGCCGCGAGATAGCTGTGTTGCGGGATATAGTCAAAAAGCCGGATACCCAGGCCGGCCAGTTCCCTTTTCTGTGTTTCATCGGGGCTGTGGTCGAATTGCAAAACCACGTAATATTTGCCGGCAAAATGAGTTGGGCGGAGGGATTGTTTGTTCAGACCGCCGGTGATGAGATTGCGTTCGCTGGAAAGGTTGCCCTCTTTGAAACGGGTGGTAACGGGAATCTGCTGGGCCCGGGCGCTGAATATGAAAGACAGGACAGCGACCAGATTCCCCAGGACCAGCTTATATATAGTTTTGGTTCTCAAGTATGATGGAAAGGGATTTAAAGGGTGGCCATTGACCTGTGTATAACGATTCTGCCGATGAAATATTGGTAGCGTTTTGTTTATTTTTGCTATATTCCGCACTTCAATGAATTGCTTATGAGTGCTTCTACTCCGGTTTCCACCAGTCGTTCGCTTGCCCTTGATATTTTCCGCGGGATGACGGTTTGTTTCATGATCATCGTCAATACACAGATCAGTGACGAGGTCGCCTTTTCTCAGCTGCAGCATGCCAGATGGAATGGTTTTACTCCGACGGACCTGGTATTCCCTTCTTTTTTGTTTGCAGTCGGCAACGCCCTTTCGTTTGCCATGAAAAAGTGGGAAACGATGAACCAGGCGGCGGTTGTCGGCAAGATCCTGAGGAGAACGATCATTATCTTTCTAATAGGGTATCTTATTATTTATTGGTTCCCGTGGGTCCACCAGGAACCTGACGGGCATTGGGCATTTAAGTCTATTGCGCACACCCGGATACTGGGAGTATTGCAGCGGATCGCCCTTTGTTACGGGATCGCCGCGTTGCTCATTTACTATTGCTCGACGCGGACCGTGGTGGTAATCAGCGTTTTGTTGCTGGTGGGGTATTGGATTGTGCTGTTGCTATTCCCGGTGGCGGGCGGCGACCCATTCGGGATGCTCACGAATGCAGGGTATCGTCTGGACATGGCCGTTCTTGGAGACGGGCATTTGTATCACGGCGGGGAAAATGGAGGGGTTGGGTTCGACCCTGAGGGTATCCTGAGTACGTTTCCGGCGGTCGTTAACGTCGTTGCGGGGTATTATACGGGGGTATTTGTCAGCAAGCATGGTAAGACATATGAGGGCCTTGCCAAATTGTTGTTATGGGGGTGTGGGTTTCTGGCGGTCGCCTGGTTCTGGAATCTCGTCTTTCCGATCAACAAGAAGATCTGGACCAGCTCGTATGTTTGTCTTACGGTAGGGATCGATATGGTATTGCTGGCTTTCCTGACTTATATCATTGAGTTCAGGCATAAGGTGCGGTGGACGTCCTTTTTTGCCGTGTTTGGGAAGAATCCATTGTTCGTCTATATCGTTTCAGAGGTGTTAATCGAGATATTCTTTCTCATTCCGGTTGGAAACAACAATTTCGCCGAGTGGTCGGGACAGGGTATTTTAAGGTTTGTGCCGGGGGCCTGGGGTTCGCTGCTCTTTGCTTTGCTCTATATGATGATTTGTTGGAGTGTTGGGTTGTTTCTGGATCGGAAAAAGATATATATCCGGGTCTAAATTATCTTAAATTGCGGCCCAAAAACCCGCGATGTACAAAGCTGTATTTCTGGACATGGACGGCACGCTGCTCAGAAGCGATCATTCCGTCAGCGAAGCGACCGAGCAAACGATACGGACGCTGGTTGGCAGGGGAATTCCTGTGATCCTTGTCTCTGCCCGGCCGGTGAATGCCGTTCTGCCAACATTCCATGAGATCGGCATCCCGGAAGACTACCCCATTATTACGTTGAACGGCAGCTATATCGTCGAAAAGGGTCAGCCTATTTTGGATGTCCGGATCGATCTGGATACAGTGGTGGGGGTTGCTGCGCAGGTGCGGCCCTTTAATGCAACGATAGCATATTACCTGCAGCGGGAATGGTATTCAGAGGTCAATGATGCCTGGACGGATCATGAGCAGAAGATAATGGATGTCAAGATCAAGGTCGGGCCGCTGGCGGAGCTGGTGAAGGAATGGGCCGCGCGGAAGATAGCGCCAAACAAAATGATGGTCATGAGTGAGCCGCCGGCGATCCTGGAGATCCAGAAGCATCTCCGGTCCATCTATGACGGGCGTTTGAACATCTATCCGTCCAAGGCGACGTACCTGGAAGTGATGGACAAGGCCGGTTCCAAGTCCAACGCGGTGAAGTTTGTCAGTGAGCGGATGGGGCTGGCGCCGGAGGAGATCATTGCCATGGGGGATAATTATAATGACATCGAGATGATCAGGTTTGCGGGGATGGGGGTGGCGATGGGGAATGCGCCGGATGATATAAAGGCGTTGGCGAAATATGTGACCGATACCAATAATAATGACGGGGTCAGGAAGGCGTTGGAAAAGTTCTTCCAGCTGCAACCGGCAAGCAGCTAATTGAAGGACGGCGGCAGCGGCCCATTAAATGATCTCGTACAGGCGGGCCAGGTTGATGAGCTCCACGGTGTTGGATATCTTCAACTTATCCAGGATGCGGGTTTTATGGGTGCCGACGGTGGATTTGTGGAGGCTTAGGGTATTGGCTATTTCGGATACCGAGCTCCCTTTCAGCATCTGCAAGACTACTTCAAACTCGCGGTCGGAAAGGTCTTCGAAGGGGTTATCCTTCTTTTTGCGGGTCAATTCGCCCGAGAGGATCTCGGCCAGGTTGTCGCTGATATATCTTTTCCCGCTCAATACTTTCTGGATGGCATATTTTATTTCAGCTTCCTTCGAGTATTTGTTCAGGTAACCATGAGCGCCGATCTTAAGGAATCTCTTGGCAAAGAACACTTCCTGGTTCATGGTAAAGATAATAATCTTCAGACCGGGGTATTCTTTCAACAGGTAGGCGGTCAGGCTAAAAGATTCCGTGTGCGGCATATTGATATCGAGTATCAACAGATCGAATGAGGCAGACTTCATCTTTTTGATCACTGCTTCACCGTCTTCGGCCTCATCGATGGACACATCCCGGATGGAACTATTGATCAGGAGTTTCAGGCCGGCTCGTACAATGGAATGATCGTCCGCGATAAGAATGTTCTGCATTTTCTTGGTATAGGGAACCAAATATAAACGATATTGCTTATATTGGTAGTGCAGCCTACATCTTTTTTCCGGGGTTTTCCGCGCCATTCACTTTATCGTCCAGATCTCGTTCCTTGCTTTGGCTGTGACGATACCCTGGCGGTATTTGCGCACAGTCTCCACCAGCTTACGGTATCGGGGGATGACCGTGTGCATGAGGAGAATATCGAACGAGATGATCAGGAACGCCACGAGCAGCCATTTCGACCAGTCCCGTTGGAGGAGGATCATAAAGAGGGCGGGGTTAGCCCGGGCCATCCATTGCTCGAAGAGCGCCAACAGGGTAAAGGCGATGATCGCCGAGACCAGCTTGAAGGAGACGATATATTTATCCAGGATGATCTCCAGTTTTCCCAGGAAGGGCACGAGCGGCAGGCCGAGCAGGGTTGCATAGTCGGCGAACAGCAGGAGCCGGAAATGGAAAAACAGTGCGTAGGTGAGCAGGAGAAAGAAGGCGGCGTACAAATAAATGTCGTTCCGCCCACCCAACCACTGTTCCCGGAGCAGCCAGCCGTCGGCGAGCCAGAGCAGGGCAAAGGCGATCAATCTGGAAACCAGTTTCCGGCGGATGTAGAAGGCGTCGGACAGGGGGTTCCTTACGACCATTTTTTCAAGGTCAGAGGATAGCACAGGCCGTTCTTCCATCGACACCTCCGGGAAGCCGTCCCATTGGCGTTGCAGCTTATCTAGCTCCATATCAATTTTTCCTTTAAGTAAGGAATTACATTCGCGGAGCGGGTCGGTTGGGCTGTCGGACGGTTGATGGAACCGAACAGGTCTTTGGAATCGATCTTTTCGAAACCGAGGAAGAGAAGGAATTTGTCGTAGTCGCCGGTATTTCCGAGAGAATCCCCTAAGTCTTCCATAGATCGCTGATAGTCAGGAGATTTGAACTTCATTTCCCTGTCAGGCGTCTGCTCCATGCTGGAAGTGATGGAATGCAGGGCGGCCATGTTGACGCAAGCGCGCCATAGCATGGTCTGTTTAGCCACGCCATCCTTACGGAACCGGATGTTTTGGGAGGCGGCGGAAATGATGTTCATGAAAAGGCGCTGGTGCTCCTTGTAAGTGCGAGCGAACAGGCGGCAGACGGAATAGACAGTTTTGTGCTGTTGTTTGAGAAGGGAGCGCAGATCGGTATCGGCGCAGCTGTGGGTAACGTTGTTCATGCAGGTTCGGATTTTTGGGTAAACACAGGAAACGGATAACGACGTAAAATTTTCGATAAAATGACAATTTTGATACTCGAATTCTGTTTTTAGTAAGCGAAGGAGGACAAGAGGGGATTGCAGCATAGGGGTTTACATTGAATGAACATAGTACAAAAACTACGTTCAATTCATTTGGTTGCTATAGTATTGGGAACCCCTTATTAATACCTTGTCGCCGTATAGTTCTGTCCGGGGTCCGGGCAGAACGGAAAAGGACAATAGATGGGAGAATAAATTTTACTTAATAATGAGCTATGTATCTCTTGAAAGTTCAGAATCGTTTCTGAAATGTTTTGAGGTGATCGCAGAAGACAAGTCTTGTATTGTATCTGATTCAGTGTTGTATCTCTCAGGTAAGCCTGGTAAAGGCTTTGTGACGGTAGCCGGCCTTGCCGCCGGAATTGAGGTGCTTGCGGTGAATGCGGCTATGCTGACGGAAGATCTCGTCTTTAATTTCCTGCCTTCGCGCGGGGAATCCACCTATATATTGTCTTTTGATGAGATCGACCCCGTGGGGAAGGCCGACCAGGAAAGCAATGCCATGCAATCGGGCGCGACCCCGGAGGGGGTGCAGTCCATGGTATCGATCACGGATCTGGCATATGGGAAGGTGGTGACATATCCAAAAGATAAGGTCATCCGCTCGCTAATCGTCAAGGTACGGAAGTCGGGGCTCGAACATCTCATTCAGGACTTTGACGCGGGGACGATCCAATCCATTCTTGAATCCACCGGCAGCGAGCATTCGCTGAGTTGGCCGATCACGTTTAAGTACCGGCTGCTGTTGGAAGATTTCATGGCCGAGATCGTACAGCATCCGTTCCGGGAGCTTTTCACGGTGCGGAACATTTCCATTCTCGTCGAATACCTGCTTCAGCAGTTCTTTGTGATGGATAAGCTAAGCAGGGATGGGAATGTGCTAAGCATCCAGGATACCCTCAGTCTGTCACGGGTTGAGCAATATCTCTGTCTGCATTACCGGAAAGAATTTCCGGGCATTGAAAAGCTCTCGCGGATATCGGCGATGAGTCCCACCAGTCTAAAGACCAAATTCAAGAAATACTACGGCGAAACGTTATTTGGATACTACCAGAAAAACAAGCTGGAACATGCCCGCAAGCTCCTTGATAGCAAAGTGCCGGTGAAGGTGGTTGCCACGGAGATCGGGTATTCCAATCCTTCCCATTTCACGCTGGCCTTCAAGAAGGAGTATGGTTTTTCGCCGTGGCACTACCTGAATCCGCATTAGTTCGGCCCGGTTACCGGGCCGAACGGAAATTGCCTAAACTCTAACCCGCGATATTTTACTATGAAACTCCAAGATCCTGTTCTTCAAAAGACCCACCCGGCGCTGCACTGGCATTCGGTGCAATTGCCGATAGGCCTGAAAGTAGCAACCGTTAAAGAATCAACCGCCGCATTGGAATTGGAATTACCGCATGCCGGCGAAAAGGGGTTAACCCTTACATTCATCCATTATAAAGGAGAATTGGCAGTCCATCCGGTCAACCGACCCGATCAGGAGGGGCAGCCCGCCAGTCCCGGGATGGGGCTGATGTCGGTGGCAGCCCGGCCCTTATTATTCCGGTCTGTCGGTTCGATCCAGTTCTCGGCGCTATCCATCTTTCTTCCCGAGCCCTGGCTTCAGCTTTTTCTTGGCGATAATGCGCAGTTCAGGAATATCGAGGAGCTGTTGAGGACTGAAGAGAATGTGATCACCAGCCGGCTTGGCAGAAGGCAGATGTCTCTCTTCTCCTCTGCGCTGTCCAATTCCGTTCTGCCCGGCAACCGGGCAGAACTACGGGATGAACTACGGGCAGAGCTATTGCGAATGCAGAACGATTCGCTCGGCTTGTTCGAATATTTCCTCTGTAACCGGCATCGCAGCCTACTCGGCATGAGTCCCGTCTCGGATATAGAGAATGAAGATGACCTCAGCCTTATCAGGGAAGTGGAATCGTATATTTCCGAATTTTATTGTTCAGACACGTTCACAGTGGACTCCATCCTGAAAAAGACCTACACCAGCTATCATCGGCTGAATTTCCTGTTCAAGACGATCCACGGCATGACCATTTCGGAATATATCCGGAATAAACGGATCGAAAAGTCAAAGGAGATGATTGCGGACAATGCGAAGTCCATCAGCCAGATCGCCTATGAGATCGGGTACTCCAGCATCAGCAATTATATATTGGCGTTCAAGAAAGTCTATCAGATCACTCCCGGCAAATACAAGAAGCAGATGGGGGCTTAGGGGGCTGGCTGGGCGCCGGTGTTTCCTGGCGGATGGCTGCCCGGCAGCAAAAGGGTTATCTTGGTTCCCTTATTCTCTTCGCTTTCTACCGATAGTACGCCATTCAGCCGGTGCGTGAGGTCGAAGATGAATTTATGCCCCAACTGGCTCCCGCTGCTAAGATTTTCCAGGTTGTCTTCGCCCAGGAATGCGGTGATCTGCTGCGGGTTCATCCCCTGGCCGGTGTCGGTAATACAGATCAGGATGTTGGGTCCCTGCCGGGCAGCGGTTAGCCGGATGGATCCATGGCTGGTATATTTGTTGGCATTATCGACCAGGTTGCGGATAATAGTGATCAGGACGTGAGGGTCGGAGTAGACGAGCAGCTGGTGATCCGCTTCATAGGATAGTCGATTGCCGCGTTGTTGCACCTGTTCGCGGAAGAAGTCGGAGATTTCCTGCAGCAGGGGCTGGATTGGAAATACGCGGCTGCTGATGCTAAAGTTATTCTTCTGGCTGGTGATCCAGAGTAAAAAATCCTCGGAAAAATTATAGATATCCTGGGCGCCTTTCTTGACCCACCATGTGCGATCTCTCAACTCCGCGGCAGACAGGCCGGTCTGGTTGTCGTGCAGGTCGGCGGCGAGCATGGTCAGGAAGCGCAGCGGGGAGCGGAGATCGTGGATGACCAGGGAGATCAGTTTCTCCCTTTGGGCGCTCGTTTTCCGAAGGGCGTGTTCGGACTCCTCCAGCCTGGAGACGGTGTCTTTCAGCTGGGTAACGGTCTCATTCAGGGTCTCCTGGTTGCGGCGGACCTCCCTTTTGTTTTCCGCCAGCTTCAGCCGGTTTCGCACCAGCCCGATACCCATGATCAGGGTGAGTATCACCAGGGGGACCACGAAGGTCGTTGTCTTATAAAACAGTTGCGGGACGATAATTGTCCAGCTCCGGTATTGGTAGTTGTCTTTACCGAAGCCGTTGACTTTCCGGACCCGCAGGTTGTATGTACCGGGCGCCAGGCGGCTGAGGCTGACGACACCATCGGCGGGGACCTCTTTCCATTCTTCGTTGAGGCCTTTCAGGTTGTATTCGAGGTAGAGGTTATTACGGTCCCCCATATAGGGGCAGGAGATCTCTGCCGACATGTTATTGTAGCCTGCTGCAGTAGTGATAGTGTCTGCTCTCTCTACAGGTTGATTATCGATCTCGATATGGGAGATATCGATAGCCCCGTGTGGAAAGTCCGTCCGAAGGGAGTCGGTATAAAAGCAGACTGTACCTTTCATCGAGAGCAGGCTCACGAATCCATCGGGGGTGATCAGGCCGCAGGAATTAAAGCCGCCGTTGAACTCATTTGTCTGCAATCCGTCCTGCCGGCCATAATAATAATAAACGAGCTGACTGCTGCTGTCGCGCGCGTATGCATCCATATCGCTCTTGGGAACTTTGAACAGTCCTTTGTTGCTCGAGATCCAGATCGTGGAGTTGCGATCCTCCAAAAAGCAGTGCGCGGTCACCAGGAAGTTGTCCTTATCCAAGGGCATTTGAAGCCATTTACCGCGGAAGCAATAGAAATAGCCTTGGCCATAGGTTCCCACCAGGATGGATCCGTCCGCGCAGACATGTATCGCCCGCGTTTGCGTATTGCGCAATTCCGGGACAGGTCTGGCTTTTCCGGCACTTTCGTCGAAGAGGACCAAGCCGTTATCGGTCGCCAGCCAGAAACGATGGAGGCCGGCGGGTGAAAAGCATTCGTTGTTTGGCTGATCGGGTGGGTGCGTAAAGATCCGATGGAAGCCGTCCGGCCCCAGTTTCCAAATAGATCGTTCGGTCAGGCAATACAGTTGGCCGGCGCTGTCTTCCTTGTAATCGATGATATTCGCGTCGAGAGCGGGCAGGACGGCCACGAGGGAGAGCTCCGGCGTCAGCCTTCGCGGCTGGTTGTTCACCGCGGCCCACACCTGATCGTGTTTGTCGATGTAGAGACAGCGCTGCCAGGTTTTGCCGGTATCTTTTGCCAACTGAAACCAGCCGTCGGGGCGAAAGGCAAACCAATCCGTAAGGATCTCGTTTTGCTGCCGCATAACCATCGGGCCAAAGGGATGGCGTGTCAGGGCTTGCTGCAGGCCTGAAGGCCAGCCGCTGATACTGAATTTATTACGACGAAGGAAATAGAACCCTTCGGTGGGAGTGGCGATCAGCAGAAGATCGAGGCTGGCGTTGTAATCAATCGTGGAGATGCCGGAAATAAAGTCCAGATCGGCCACAAAATCAGCGTGCAGGCTACCGTCCGCGACAGGCTGGATCCGATATAACCGGTGGCCGGCCAGCAAATGGGTCTGGTTACCCGTGGAATAGAGGTTATAGGCAGCCGGAAGGTCGTGGAAGCTGCCTTTGATCGGGCCATTTCCATTGAGCCGATGGCCGTTCTGAAAAACGGCGGAGACAGAGTAGCCGTCGAGGAGGTAAAATTTATTATCCAATAAAAGGTATCGGGTGGCGGGGCGGGCAAGGCTTGTCAACGGAGCGAGGTCTTTCCCATTGTAAAAGAAGAGGCTGTCCTGGTAGATCAGATAGACCTGGCCCGAGTCGGTTACGAAGAAATCTTCATTGTGTTCAAAGAGGCGTCGGAAGATCTTGTGGCGCCGGTCGGTTTCCGAACCAGCGGCGGCATCGCGAAGGAAAAGCGTGAAGTCAAAAAATTGCTTCCTGGCGTTGATCAGGAAGGGTCGTTGAAAGGCGGAAGTATTTACTGCTTTTACGAGGTGGCTGTTATTACCCGTGTAACGATAGAGATTGTGGTCATCGGTTTGGAAATAGATCGCGCCTTCCTTATCCGTCGCCAGGTATATAATATTGGACTCCATTTCCGGCTTGTCATTGGGGTAATAGAGGTCGAAGGAGGTGCCGTTAAAACGGACCAGGCCAACCTGGGAGGCAAGCCATAAAAAGCCGTTCTTATCAAAAAGGAAGTCGTTTATGCTGTTTTGGGGCAGGCCGTTCTCGTCCGTAAAGTGTTGGATGGCATAGCCTTTAGCCATTTCGGGCTGGGGGAAGGCGGGGGTTGCAGTCAGTGTGAGTAGAAATAGAATCAGAATGATAAACTTCTTTATCATGCCTTAACCTTGAAGACTAAAAGTAGTAGAAAATAAACTAATGCAGCAGACAGTCGGGCATTTTTTTACATGTATATTTTGTGTAATATGTAAAAATGGGTCTCACAGGTTGCGCAGCGCTGTTTGTCCGCTTGCGATGGTTTTTGAGTTTTATGAGCAGAACGGGCGGGCGGGCGGGGGTATTTTTACATTAACTAAATCCGACTTTCTATGAATCAAATTTACCTTGAACTCCGTAGATCCTCCAACCCAAGGGCGGATAATTCGTGATTGTTCCGGTCATCATTTTATGTTAAGACGCAGGAGAAGCGTCCGTTTTATCAGTGCCGGGTTAAGCCCGGTTAACTCAAAATGAAATTACTATGCCGGATTTCGATCTTTCCATAGACATCTACGTATTGGCGGCTTTGCTGTTATTGGCAATGCTTTCCGGTTTCCTGTTCAGGAGCCGTCAACTGGCCAAGAAGAAACGACAGATTGCCAGGCTGGAGGTAGAGATGATCCAGGCGCATGCCGAGCTGCTGGAAACGCAAAGGGACTATTGTGAATTGGAGTCAAAGGTCAATGCGGAGGATAGTCTGGTGATCTCCATAAAGAAAAAGCAGGACGGGGCGCATGGAGCGGGGAAAAGCGAGAATTTTTAATTCGCCGGGCGGGCGCCGCCGCTGGACGGACGTCAGCACTATTTCCCGCAAATTATCGTTATACATGGGAGTGGAGCAGTGCTTCCGCCCCTAAAATCTGTTTAGAATCTGTATATCCTATTATAAAATCCAAAACCGATGAGACTCCTAACCAACCTTGTCTTCAAGGTTTCCGTATCTGGAATGGTGCTTACGGCTCCAGCGATGATCAACGGTCATCCGAATACCGGCGGAACTCTGCCGGACCGGGAGGCTGAATTGCCATACGCTTCTTCCGCCGTAATCAAAACGTATATTGACCACCTCAAGATTTGGCCGGTGCGCGCATATGTGGATCGCAAATCCATGGTGATGTCTTTCCCGTACGTTATTGGGGCGACGGTGGTCGAGAAGAAGGAGATGGCGGTGCCGGTGGTCGAAATGAAGGAGGTGGGGACGACGGTTGCCGCACCCGTAACGGAAGCGAAAGTTGTGGTGATGAAGCCGGTTGCGGCGGCGGATGCGAAAGTCGCCAATGCCCCGATGATGCCGGCGAGATCGGCAAAGACTGCTGAGCTTCGCCGGGTGATGAATGAGTCTGATTACATCTACAGGTCGATGGGTCTTGGCAAAGTAGGGTTAAGTGAGACGGCATTTGAATTTGCGTGGAGGGGTTATCATAATTTGTTGAAGAAAAGGATTATCCGGAAGAGGAGCGTCCTTTCAATCGCGGATTTCAGTCAGTCTTCTTCCGAAAAGCGGATGTACGTGATCGACATTCGCCACCGGCGGTTGCTATATCGTACTTATGTAGCGCACGGCCAGAATTCCGGCGCTGAATATGCGGATTCTTTTTCCAATGAGCCAGAATCGTTTAAGAGCAGTCTGGGCTTTTATGTGACCAGGACGACCTATGTAGGCAAAAATGGCTTGTCGCTCCGGCTGAACGGGGTTGACAATGGCTATAACGACATGGCTCTGAAGCGGAATATCGTCCTGCATGGGTGCTCATACGTGGGGGATGAATACCTTGAAAATTTTGGTGCAACGGGCACCAGCCTGGGATGTCCGGCCCTACCGGCAACGGTCAGTGCGCAAATCATTCACGCGGTGAAAGGCGGGAGTTGTTTTTTCATTTATCATCCCACACCGGAGTACCTGGATCATTCTGTGGTCATTAACGAATGATCGGGCATCACCTTCGCTTCACTCGGTTCCCCTATCGGTCGTCAAAGCAAACTGGGCGGAGCCCAGTATATGTTCAACAATAAAATAGAACCAGCGGTAGAATTAATTCTGCTCCCGTTTCTTGAAAAGGTATTAAATTGCCTGACATAACTGGAACCAGTCGACCCTCCGTTCTCACCTGTATCCTGCAATTTCCTGATTCAAAGTGTTCAACAACCCAGCAGACCTGCGATCCATGGCAATGCCGTAGACATTCATTTATTAACCCAATCTTTCTGCTATGTCAGGTTTTCGGATAAGGTTCAACAGGCTACGAAATATTCCGTATGCGTCGACCATCCAGGAATCCCTCCCTTTCGATCAGGCATTCGAGATGGAATATATGTTTGGCGGGGAATGGAACCTTGTCCTGGTCAAGCCTATTCTGATCCATTCGGTCGTCATATTCCTGGTCCAATTCCCTGAGGCGGAAGGGGATTCGATGGCGCTTGTATACAATTCGAGGGACGAGTGGTCGGATATTGAAAAGGAGTCTACCGGGGAGACCGAGGCCATTGGTCTTGCGATCGAAAAATACTATTCGAAGCGTTATCTGCTCTCCACTCCGTCGCATGTCCTGAATTGACGTAGATTTACAGGGATGACTCCGCCCAAGTCCTTACAAAGCGCCACTCCGGAGCAACTGGAACAGGCTGTCGCCTTTAATCACAAGGAGTTGTTCCGCCAGGAGGCGATCGCCCTGGGCGGGGGTATTGTTCAGTCGGACGGACTTTTCTATACCACAGGTACACCGCACAGCGCGTCGATGATCGCTTTTCCTGAATTGACGGATGAAAATGCGGGGCGGGAGTTGGATGCGTTGGTGACGTTTTATTTACGCTATCCTCCCGGCAGCGCGGGATGCTGGTCATTGGATCCGCCTCAGCCCGTCCATCTGGGCGTAAGTCTGCTGGCACGGGGGTTTCAGCCAGGATGGCGGCCGCACTGGATGGCCCTTGATCTCGGGCAGGTGCAAACGAATTTTCCGATTCCAAAAGGTCTTACGATCGTTCGCGACAATGAGAGTTCGCTTATCGCGGTCCGAAACCTGCCATATGCGCAGGTTGTGGTGCCGAGGGCATCGGATGCGGCATTCCCCGGGCAATGGGTGAGGATGGTTGCGTCGATCCGCGGCAAGGTGGTTGGGCAAAGTGTGGTATTCCTGACGGCGGGCGAGTGGGGTGTGGCGGGTATTTATCATGTAGGGGTTGTGCCGCGGGCTCGCGGCAAGGGCATCGGCAAGGCGGTGACGCTGGCGGTTTGCCGGTATGCGAAGGAGATGGGTTACCGGTATGCAGTCCTGAATTCGACGGATATCGGCAGGCACACTTACCGGCAATTGGGGTTCCGGACGGTAGGAGATGGCTGGACCTGGTGGATGACGACCGAGCGGCTGGTTGCGCGGCCGCCGGCGCCGGTCGAGGTGCGGCTGGCGGAAGCTGTAGGCCGGGGGGATGAGGTGGAACTCGCGTCGATCCGGGCGGATCATCCGGCGTATGATCTTAACCGTTTGTTGACCAACGGGATGAGTCTCATCCAGCTGGCGGTGTATTGCCGGCAGCCGATTGCGGCGGCCTGGCTGGTTGAGGGAGGATCGGATTATACCGCGCTGGATGCCTGGGATCTGGGCTGGAAGGACCGGGCCCGGCAGCTGTTGCAGGAGGATCGGCAGCAGATCCAGCGGTTATACGGGCAGGAGGAGAAGAGCCTGTTGCATGTGGCGGCGGAGCGCAACGATGCCGAGCTGGCGGAGCTGGCGTTATCGGCGGGATCGGATCCCCATTGGCGTGACAATACGTGGAAGGCTACTCCGCTGGAGTGGGCGAATCATTTCGGTTATACAACGATCGCGAGGATCATACAGGAAACCCGCCTTCGCTAAAGCTTCGGTGGGCGAGGAAGGGGGTGAAAAAAGTTTGATGGACGGTTGGGTGCTCGCGGCAATATAACGTACTTTCCCGGCGATTACAACTACTATCACATGAGAAAATTGCTTCAGCCTTATGCATTCCGGATCGCCGGGGGGGCGTTGGCGCTCTGTTGTTGTTTGTCGGCAGGTCCAGGTTTTTCCCAAGTCCCGGATACGGCTTTGTTCGGCAATCTTCGGTGGCGGATGATCGGTCCGCATCGTGGCGGCCGTACCGTTGGCGGCTGCGGCGTGCCGCAGCAGCCTAATATATTCTATATTGGTGTCAACAACGGCGGAGTCTGGAAGACAACCGATTTCGGGCGGACCTGGGACCCGGTATTTGACGATCAGTCCACGGGGTCGATCGGGGACGTGGCCGTTGCGCCTTCCAATCCGGATATTGTGTATGTCGCCAGCGGAGAGGGTATCCAGCGGCCCGATCTTTCGGTTGGTAACGGGGTCTACCGGTCGTCGGATGGCGGCAAGACCTGGGTTCATCTCGGACTGGCGGAGGGGCAACAGATTGGCGGGCTGGCGATCGATCCCCGTGATCCCGACCGCGTATTTGCGGCGGTGTTGGGCCATCCTTATGGTCCTAATCCGGAAAGGGGGGTTTACCGCAGTACTGATGGGGGCAAGCACTGGGAAAAGGTGCTATATAAAGATGAGAACACGGGTGCAGTGCAGGTGACGATCGATCCGGTCAATCCCCAGGTTGTATATGCCGATCTCTGGGCGGGGCGTCAGGGTCCCTGGGAGAATGGGGCATGGAACGGGCCTAACAGCGGGCTATTCAAATCCACGGACGGAGGAACGACCTGGCGGCAGCTCAGGCAGGGGCTTCCAGATCCTGGTCAGGGTTTGTCCAGGATAGGATTCTGTATTGCGCCGTCGGATCCGACACGGCTTTATGCGACTGTTGCGGCCAATTCTTCTTATGGGGGAATTTACCGGAGTGACGATGCAGGTGAAAGCTGGAAAAAGCTGAACAGCGACCAGCGTTTCTGGGGCAGGGGCGATGATTTTGCCGAAGTTAAAGCGGATCCAAAAGATAAAGATATAGTTTATACCGCAGATGTGGTCGTATGGAAATCGACGGATGGCGGGATGTCATGGAACGCGTTCAAGGGTGCTCCCGGCGGAGACGACTATCACCGGATCTGGATCAACCCCGACCATCCGGACATTATGCTCATCGCCTGCGATCAGGGCGCCATTGTAACCGTTAACGGCGGTCACAGCTTTTCATCGTGGTATAATCAGCCGACGGCGCAGTTCTATCACGTCATCACCGACAATGCTTTCCCTTACAATGTCTATGGGGGCCAGCAGGAGAGCGGGTCAATCGGGGTCGCATCCCGGGGGAACGACGGGCAAATCACCTTCCGGGAATGGCATCCGGTCGGAGTGGAGGAATATGGTTATGTCGCGCCCGATCCGTTGGATGCCAACATTATTTACGGCGGAAAGATCACCCGGTACGACAAACGCACGGGGCAGGTTCAGAATATCGCGCCTGAAGCGATTCAGAGCGGCAAGTATCGGTTCCTGCGAACCGCGCCGGTGTTGTTCTCGCCCACCGATCCTCATACGCTTTATTTTGCGGGCAATGTGTTGTTCAAAACCCATGACAGGGGGAATTCCTGGCAGGTGATCAGTCCTGATCTGAGCCGCGAATCCTGGGCTATTCCACCAAGCGTCGGCATATACAATACGGAGAATTTGAAGCAGATGCCACGCCGCGGGGTCATATATACGGTGGCGCCTTCGCCGGTCGACGGAAATACAATTTGGGCGGGGACCGATGACGGGTTGGTGCATGTCACGCATGACGGCGGGAAATCCTGGAAAAAAGTAACACCGCCCGGTGTTGCGGATTGGGCGAAGGTTTCGCTGATCGATGCCGGTCACGGAGATGTGAATACGGCTTACGTGGCGGTCAACGGGATCCGGCTGGATGACATGCATCCGCATATTTTCAGGACGCACGATGGGGGAGCGACCTGGACGGAGATCGTGCGGGGGCTACCGGAGGATCCCATCAATGTGGTGCGGGAGGACCCGCGGCACAAGGGGCTTTTGCTGGCCGGCTCCGAGCGGGCGGTATACAT
This sequence comes from Puia sp., assembly GCA_035948015.1. Lineage (GTDB taxonomy): Bacteria > Bacteroidota > Bacteroidia > Chitinophagales > Chitinophagaceae > Puia. The sequence continues at coordinate 15,243 of DASZJO010000125.1, read as the reverse complement.
TTCGTTCGATGACGGCGGGCAGTGGGAGCCGTTGAAATTGAATATGCCGGCCACTTCGGTACGCGATCTTGTTTTTAAGGATGACGATATTGTGGTGGGAACGCACGGCCGGTCCTTCTGGGTCCTGGATGATATGGCAAGTTTGCGGCAGATGACGTCGCAGACCGCGGGGCAGGATGCGGTATTATATAAGCCATCTTCCGCGGTGCGGGTGCGTTGGGACATGTGGCCGGACACGCCGTTGCCGCAGGATGAACCTGCGGGGCAGAACCCGCCTGATGGCGCTGTGATCGACTATTATCTTCGGGAAACGGCTGCAGGGCCGGTGTCGCTCGAGATTGTCGATGCGGCGGGGAAGGTCGTCCGGCATTATTCGAGCACGGATACTTTATATACTATTGGTGATGTCAACATTCCGTTATATTGGGTCCGGCCGCAGCAGGTCCTGTCCGGGCAGGCAGGGCCGCATCGGTTCATCTGGGACCTGCACTATCAGCCGTTGAATGTCGCTGCGTCCTATCCGATCAGTGCTGTTTACGGCAATACGGCGCCCACGCCGACCTCTCCCTGGGTAATGCCGGGCGTTTATACGGTCAGGTTGGTTGCAGGTGGTAAGAGCTATACGCAGCCGCTGACGGTGCGGATGGATCCGCGGGTGACAGCGCCAAAGGCGGACTTGCAGCGGCAGCATGACCTGGCGCTCCGGGCATACCGGGGTTGGGACAGCGCGATGGCGGCGTATGACCAGGTCCGGGCGCTCCGGGCACAGATAGCGAAGAGGTTGGATGGCCCGGGTGGGGACAGCGTGATAGCGCGGTTGCGGGCGCTCGACGGAAGGCTCGCTGCGCTGGAAGGTGCGGGTCGCAGGGGCCCGCGCGGCAGGGCGGGAGCAGCGTCCGGAAATGTATCCTTCTCTCAGTTGCAGGGTCAGTTTGCTGCGATATTAGGGATACTCGAGGATGCCGATTTGCCGCCTACTACACAGGCCATTGCGGGCCTGGAGGCTACGGAAGAAGCGGCGAAAAAGGCCTGGGCCGAGTGGACGGAAATTAAACGTAATTATCACTAACAGCTTAAAGAACATGAGATCTCTACTACTCTTCTTCCCGATGTTGGCTATGTTTGGCAGGGATTCGATGGCCCAAAAGAAAGCATCCGCCGATCCTGCCGATTCGATCTATTTTTCCGCCTTGAAGTTCCGGCTGGTGGGGCCGTTTCGCGGCGGCCGTGCCGACGCTGTTTCAGGCAGTCTAACGGACAGGAATACGTTCTATTTCGGCGCGACGGGCGGGGGCTTATGGAAGACAACCGATGGCGGCAGCAACTGGAAGAATGTCAGCGACGGATCGTTCGGCGGCGGGGTGGGTGCGGTGGCGGTGGCGCCCAGCGACGGCAGCGTCGTGTATGCCGGGCAGGGGGAGAGCACCTTGCGCAACAATGTCTCCGAGGATCTGGGGGGCATCTGGCGCAGCGATAACGGCGGCCGTAGCTGGCGCAACCTGGGGCTGAAGGACAGCCGGCATATTGCGCGGATCGTCGTCCATCCCAAAGACCCCGATATTGTCTGGGTAGGGGTGATGGGTCATCTGTTCGGTCCCAATCCGGAAAGAGGCGTTTATAAGACGAGCGATGGCGGTAAGAGCTGGCGCCGGGTGTTGTATGTGAATGAGCAAACGGCTTGTTCGGAGGTGGTGATGGAGCCGGGCAATCCGCAGGTGCTGTATGCGGGGATGTGGCGGGTGGAGCGCACGCCCTACAGTATGGAGAGCGGCGGGGAGGGGAGCGGGTTGTATAAGAGCACCGATGGCGGTGAGACCTGGGTCAATATTTCAAAGCATCAGGGGTTGCCAAAAGGAGTGTGGGGGAATGTCAATATTGCCGTGTCGGCGTCCGATCCGGATAAAGTATTTGCGATGATCGAGAACGCCTCCGGCGGCCTATATCTCAGCAAGGACAGGGGCGAGACCTGGACTAAGCTAAATGGCGATAACGATATTAAACAGCGCGCATGGTATTTCAACCGCGTATATGTCGACCCCAAAAATGACAATATCGTGTATTGTCTGAATGTAGAGCTCGAGCGGAGCCTGGATGGCGGGAAGACGTTCTCAGTCCTGTCGTCGCCGCATAGTGACCATCACGATCTGTGGATCGATCCGGCGGACGGGCATCGGCTGATCCTCGCGGATGACGGCGGTGCACAGGTCAGTTTCAACGGGGGTATGGACTGGAGCACGGTGGACAACCAGCCGACGGCGCAGATATACCGGGTGTCGACGGACAGCGCTTTTCCGTACCATATCCTGGGCGCTCAGCAGGACAACAGCAGTGTGCGGATCAAAAGCCGGTCAGCCGGGCCGGCCATTTCGGCGAGGGATTGGGAGGGGACGGCGGGGGCTGAGGCCGGCTACATCGTCGCCGATCCGTTGAATCCTGATATCGTCTACGGCGGTAACTATGACGGCTATCTTGGCCGGTTGAATCACCGTACTGGTGAGAACCGCGCGATCGATGTGTGGCCCGACAACCCGATGGGTTCGGGGGACGACTCGTTAAAGTATCGTTTTCAGTGGAACTTTCCGATCTTCTTTTCCCCGAATGATCCGCACCGGCTGTATGCGGCCGGGAACTGTTTATTTGAGACCGACGATGAGGGGCATAGCTGGAAGGCGATCAGTCCCGATCTGACGACCAACGATAAATCGAAGCAGGGGCCGAGCGGCGGCCCGATCACCAAGGACAATTCCTCCGCGGAATATTACTGTACCATCTATACGGCGGCTGAGTCCCCGTTAGAAAGAGGGCTGTTGTGGACCGGCAGTGATGACGGGCTGGTGCATGTTTCCAAAGACAGCGGCGCGCACTGGGAAAATGTGACGCCGCCGGCCGCCGGCAAATGGACCTTGTGGAATTGTATCGAGCCCGATCCGTTCAGGAAGGGCGCTGCGTATATCGTCGGGACGCGCTTCAGGCTGGACGACTACACACCTTATATTTTCAAGACCGAAGACTATGGTAAAACCTGGAAGCTGATCACCGGTGGGATCGATCCCATGCATTTTGCGCGGGTAGTGCGGGCGGACAGGAAGCGGCCGGGCCTGCTGTATGCGGGAACGGAGTACGGGATGTATGTCAGTTTTGATGACGGTGCGCATTGGAAGTCCATGCAGCTCAACCTGCCGGTCGTGCCGGTCACGGATCTGACGATCAAGGACAATGCGCTGGTCGTTGCGACGCAGGGCCGGGCCTTCTGGGTGCTCGATGATCTCGGCCTGCTGCAGCAGTTCGATGCCGATTCGTTGCGGCCGAAGCTGCATGTTTTTGCGGTGGATGATGCATGGCGTTTCTCAGGCGGCGGTGGTCGCCGAAACCGCGACCGGGTGATCGCCAATGCCGGTCAGAACCCGCCTGCGGGTGTGGTGATCCGTTATTGGCTGAAGGATGCGCCGGATTCGCCACGGGTATCTATCACCCTATTTGACAAAAAGCATGTCTCGATCCGGACCTTCAGCACGCATGCGAAAGAAGCGGATACGAAGCTGGAGTGTCATAATGGGATCAATGCGTTTGTTTGGGATATGTTGTATCCGCCTGCCGTCAAGGTGCAGGGGATGTTGATGTGGACCGGCGGGGCGGGCACGCCGATGGCGGCTCCCGGCAGATATACGGTCAGGGTGCGGTACAACCATGATTCTGCCGAAGTGCCGTTTGTCATCAAGGCAGATCCCAATTATTCCCTGACCGAAGCGGATTACGATGCCCAGGTCGGGTTCCTGCTGGAAGTCCGGGATAAATACAACGCAGTACAAAACGCCGTGTTGCAGGTCCGGAGCATCCGGGGACAGCTGAAGGCCTTGAACGGACGGCTCGATAGTTCTGAGGCGCCGGTACGCAAGCTATCCGACAGCATCATCCGGCAGCTGACGGCCGTGGAGGAGGCCTTGTATCAGACCAAATCTAAAAGCGGGGAGGACATGCTGAATTTCCCGATCCGGATCAACGATAAGTTATCCGGGTTGTATGGTATTGCGGCCAACGGCTATGCCTCTCCCAGCAGGCAGGCGCACGAGGTCTTTGCCGAACTCAGCGCCAAGGCGGATGTCCAGCTTGACAAGCTAAAAGCAATTATCAGCGATCAGCTGTCGGCGCTGAACAAACTAATCTATGAGCGCCAGGTACCCGTTATCAGTACAAAAGTGGAGGAAGGGGAGGACAAATAATGGAATTCAATTGGCTTGATCTTTCGTCGACTCTGGGGCTTATCGCCACGGCCGTGCTGAGCTTCAACTTTTTGCTCGGCATCCTGCTAAGCACCGGTTACCGGCGGTCGCCGCTGTGGAAGCGCATGCCGCCGCTGGTGAGGAAACTCAGTCTGGATGATCTGCATAACTGGACTGCTTATGTCGCATTGGTGCTCGCCCTGGCGCACCCCGTGGTGCTGTTGGCGGATAAGGCATTGCGGTATCGGGTTACGGACATTGTGCTGCCCGTTTTTGCTCCGCATCAGCCGGTGTGGACACTGCTTGGATCGCTGGCGCTGTATGCCGTGATCGTCGTGATCCTCACGACCCAGAAAGCGGTGAAGCGCAGGCTGGGCTTCCGGGCATGGAAGAATATCCATTTGATCTCCTATGGCACGGCTTTGCTCTTTGTGATCCATGGCATTGTTATGGACCCTGAGCTCAAGGACCGGCCCGTCGACTGGCTGGACGGGGAGAAACTGGTGTCGGAGGTCTGCGCCATCGTGCTGCTGGCGGCAACGATCATGCGGTGGCGTTATTATCGCCGTGGCCAGCGAAAGCGGAAGAGCATAGAGGCCGTGGTAAATTTTTGAAATTATCGTCATTGAGAAAACCGGTCACCATATTCATTCTTACGATCCTGTTGTATACCCAGCTGGGATACTACTGCCAGTTCGTTATTCAGCAAAGGGTGCTGAAGGAGGAGGCCCGCGAAGCCTGGATCGCCGCGCTGCCGGACCGGTGTTTTTTCCGGGTCCGGCTGGCCGATATCAATGCTGCCGGACATTGGGAAGAAGAAGGGAAAGAATGCTGGTACAACAATCATTTGTATGACGTGATCCGCCAGAAGTACAATAACGGCGCGGTTTGGCTCTATTGTTTGGATGATGTGCGCGAGGCAAGGCTAATCAGGCAGTCGGGCGAAATGACCCGGGCCAATTGTGACCGCCCGGATAAGAAAGCCAATCATTCCCTGTCGCTGCAGATCGGAGATTGGCTGGCCGGGACGATATCGTTACAGATGAATAGGCCGCTGATTCCTATCGATTATCACTATGGGTACCGGCTTCAGTCCCTCTCCCTGGGTTTTGCCGAAATTGTAGTTCCTCCCCCGAAATTATTATAAGGTCTCTATTTCAGAGCCGCCGGAGGCGGCTCCCGCCAGGTACATGAAGGGGCCATTCGTCATGCTGCCCCTACGGTTCATTACCAAATCTCTTTTCATGTTCAAATCAATCTCAATACTGCTGCTATCCCTTTCGGTCGTTCAGTCCGCGGCGCTGCACGCGCAGAATGTGGTCAGCGGAAAAATAACGGATGCAGTTAGCGGATATCCATTGGTTGGCGCATCCGTTTATGTTCCCGATCTTAAATTGGGTGCTGTTTCGGATCGGGATGGGGTTTATCTTATCAGAAACCTGCCTTCCGGAGCTTATGTCCTTTCCATCAGTATGGTCGGGTACGCGCGTCAGGTGGAGAAAGTGGCTGTTAAAGGAACGATCAGTAAGAATTACAGATTAAGCCCTTCTTCAACGGCGCTGAAAGATGTGATCGTCACCGGTGTCCCTGCCGCAATGGACAAGCAAATTACGCCGTACGCGATCAGTACGGTGGGCTATAGTCAATTGCTGGAAAATACCACTACCAACGTGATCGATGCCATCGCGAAGGAACCTGGCGTATCGGCCATGACGGACGGTCAAAGCATTTCAAAGCCTGTTATTCGCGGCCTTGGCTACAACAGGGTGCTGACGGTCAACGATGGGGTCGAGCAGGTCGATCAGGCCTGGTTTGATGAGTTTGGGATCGAAGCCGACGCCGATGCCGTGCATAAGTATGAGATCTTAAAAGGGCCTGCGTCACTGGCTTACGGTTCCGACGCGATTGCCGGCGTCATCAATCTCATCCCGGCAGATCCGCTGCCGGAAGCCCAAACAAAAGGAGATATCCTGGTCAATTATCAGACCAATAACGGGTTGATCAACGTCATGGGACATATCGCGGGCACAAAGGACGGTATTTCTTGGAGCGCCCGCATCGACAATACCATGGCACATTCTTACCAGGACCCTTATGACGGTTATGCGTTAAATACCCAATTCAGCAATTTCAATACGGATGCTACTTTGGGCATCCACCGCCGATGGGGCTATTCTCAATTGCACGCCAGTTATTTCGATATGGCAACCGGGATCGTCGATGGGACAAGAGATTCTGCTACAGGAATTATGGAGCGTCAGGTCGCCTACCCGGGTCTTAACGGCGGAGCTCCCACCTATGTCATCCCTACGCATCAGGAGCAGGTCTCTTACACTCCTTTTGTGATCAATCAAAGGATCCGGCATACCAAGGTCGTCTGGGACAACAGTTTCGCAGTCGGTACAGGTCATTTCAATGCTATATTCTCTCTGCAAAACAACCAACGCCAGGAGACCAATGATCCAACGATTCCGAACACTCCGGATATCTATTATTATTCGAAAGGTGCGACGTATGACGTCCGGTATGTATTGCCCTCGTTCGGCGGGCTCAGTATGTCAGCGGGGGTCAATGGCGTTTATCAGTCTTCGCAGAGCCTGGGGACGCTGCTGCTCATTCCCAATTATAACTTTTTTGAGATCGGGGGATTTGCGATTGCAAACCATAGGATCGGCAAGCTGAATTTGAGCGGGGGCATCCGCTATGATACCAGGACTTTCCACGGCCTGGACCATTGGGTGGATTCAACGACCCAGGCGCCCGCCGCTCCCGATGCGCCCGATGCCTTCCATGAATTCCAGGGATTTACGTCCCGGTTTAACGGGATATCATTCAGCTTCGGAGGCAGCTATGCGGTCACAAAGAATATTTATGTCAAAGCGATTATGGCAAGGGGTTGGAGAGCGCCCAACGTGGCGGAATGTGCTGCCAATGGAGTGCATGACGGTACGGTCGTGTACGAGATCGGGGATCCCACCCTCAAGCCTGAAACCAGTCTGGAGGAGGATGTCGCTTTCGGCATCAATTCAAAGGACGTCGGTATCGAACTGGACTTGTTCAACAACAGCATTCGCGACTTCATTTATGCGCGGGGGCTTTTGAGCGTATCCGGCGGCGATTCCATCAATAATTCCCTTAATGCGGCCGGTCTGGGGGCTGCTCCCGTCTATAAATATGCGCAAACCAGGGCGCAACTCAATGGCGGTGAACTGGTACTCAATCTACACCCCCAGGACTTGCCCTGGGTCGAACTGAATTCCACGCTGAGTGTAGTTAAGGGCGGCTTATCGGGTGTGTCCGATTCCACCAGGTTCCTGCCTTTCGTTCCTCCAACGCGGATTACCGCGGATCTTAAATTCCCAATTAAGAAGTTAGGTTTTTCTATCCGCAATGGTTACCTGAAGGCGGGGGTGTTGGACTGCTTCCAGCAAAAGGATATTTATGAGCAATACGCTATCTACAATGGATTGAATACGGCGCAGACGCCCTTTGAATACAAGGCAAGTACAACCGCTACAAAGGGGTACGTCCTGTTCAGTGCCGGGGCGGGCGGGGATATCGTTTCCAAGGGGCGCACTACCTGCAGCATCTATATTACCGTCACTAACCTTTTTGATGCTCCTTATATGGACTATATGAGCAGGTTCAAATATTACCCGGTCAACTATACCACAGGCCGGGTTGGAGTTTTCAATATGGGCAGGAATATCAGTTTTAAGGTGATCGTGCCGTTGGATTTCAGTAATTAGAACTCAGGGGTAGGGGGTGAATTTAAATACGGTGGCGGTGCCGGCAGGATTTAAACTGTATTGGGTTAAAGACAATATATCGTTTTGAATAAGCAATTGCTGATTTCCACTGATAACCCATCCTCTGGCGAAGGAATAGTTACCCGGGTCTGAGACGTCCAGGGTGCTGTCGGTGTTTCCTCCAAACACACTGGTGCTGAGCAGGCAGGCGCCGGTTTGCCTGATCTGTCCATTAACCAGGATTGAATAGGTTGAACTGTCGAGCTGCAGGATGACGGTGCTGTCCGGGCCAGGGTAGGTGATTCCGGTTCCTGGGCCGAAGGTCCAATCCAGCTCCACCCATTTCCACTGGCCGTAAAGGGTGGGCGAGCGGTGTATTGGAGCTTGCTTGCTGCATTCTCCGGAGACCAATAGTAAGAACAAAAGAGATAGTAGTAGAGGTTTCAAGCGATCGTTTTGGGATTGACAAGATAATTGTCATGGGCGTTGCTTCTTATAATTCCGAAAATTCCCAGGCGCTGTGGTAGGCGTTATGGCGTTCGGCATATTCGATAAACCCGGCATAGAAGGGGGTTTGAGCCAGGGTCGCGCTGTCGCCGATCACCACCAGTTTCTTACGTGCCCGGGTCATGGCGACATTCATCCTGCGGATCTCGGAGAGGAAACCGATCCGGCTATCGGAATTGCTCCTGGTCATGCCGATATAGACTATATCGCGTTCCTGGCCCTGGAAGCTATCGATGGTATTGATAGTGATTTTGTGGGCATAGCGCCGAAGTTCGGGCGAATGCGGCATTAAATCCTGCAGTAGTTGAACTTGCAGCCGATAGGGGGAGATGATCGCCATGGTGGGGAAATTTCCTGCGGAATAGCGGCTTTCGAGAGCGGTGATGAGCAGGGCGGCATGGCGCAACAGGAAGGCCGCTTCTTCGGGGTTGCTAAGGCCGGCATCGCCTTTGCTTTCTTCGTAGCCGCAGCCGGAGGTATCGATGAAGGACAGCGGGCTGTCTTCTTCGAATAAGCGATGTCCCGCGACGGAGGGGTGTGCATGCAGGCGGTTCCCGTAAAAGACGCCGGATGAAAAGCCCATGATCACTTCATGCATCCGGTATTGTTGTTCGAGCAGTACGACCGCTTCGGGGTGCAGGAAAGTATTTTTTTCCAGGAGGGTGACACCGAGGCCGCCTTCGGCGGCCGGGGCGGATTTCACGGTAGGGGGCAGTTGGCAGTGGTCGCCGGCGAGGATGAGGCGTCGGGCTTTCAGGGCAGGTATCCAACTGGCCGGTTCAAGTGCCTGGCCTGCTTCGTCGATCACCGCCGTTTGGAACTCAAGGTTACGGATAACCGGGTGGTTTGCGCCGACCAGGGTGGCGGTGATCACCCGGGCTTTTGACAGGAGGTCGCTTAAGATATTGCCTTCGATCCGGTCAACGTCTTTCATCAGGTTACGGGCTTCGTCGAAGAGCGCTTTGCGCTGTTCGCGTTCCGCCGGGCCATAGTTCCTTTTGTATTTATGAGCCATCTCGCGGAATTCGGCGGCCCTTCGCTTCAGCTTCTTTATTTCCTTTGCTCCGGGGTGTTCAGCGATCCGGCTGTCCAGGGTGAGGGATTGTTGGCGTTCCGAGACCCGGGCGGGGTTGCCGATGCGAAGGACGAATAGTCCGAGGTCAGATAGTTTCTCGCTTAGCAGATCCACCGCCGTGTTGCTGGGGGCGGTGACGAGGATCGGCTCATCGTCGCGTTCGAGAAGGGTAAGGATCGCCTGAACCAGCGTTGTGGTCTTGCCGGTGCCGGGAGGGCCGTGGATGATGGCGAGGTCCTCAGCGGACATGATCAGGTTGACGGCGGCTTCCTGGGAGAGGTTGAGTTGGGAGGCGGCCGGTGGCGGGGATGGGTTGAGTTGGGAGTTGAAAGCGGGTTGTTCCTGCCCGGTAAGGATGCGCACGAGTCGGCCCTCGGCTGGTCGATCCCGCAGCGAATCGGCCTTTTTGAGCGCCGTGAACATTTCGGTATAGCTGTTGTCATCGAATAGCAGATCGATACCCAGTTTGCCATTACGGGTCCATTCGGGCAATTCGTCGGTGGGGATGGAGATCCGGAGCCGGTGGCCGCCCACAAAGCTGATCGTGCCTTCGATCCGGTCGGTGGCAGCATCGTGGTTGGAAAAAAGGGCGGCCGGAGCGCCGGAACGAAGCTGATGGGTGATATCGAGATGGGTTGTTCGTTCGACTTCTACGGTCAGATAGTCGCCACGTCCCAGTTCAGTGTCACGGATCGCGATGGGGTACCAGGCCAGTCCGTCGGCGCGGCGTTCCGGAAGGGAGGAGGATCGGGCAAGTTCCTGGTAGGATCTGCGGTCTTCGTCGCGCTCGATTTTCAGGAGATCGGTGAGGCGTTTGAAATAATCCATCGGGCAAAGATATGCTGACCGGTGGAGAGAGGCCTAATATCCGGTATCTTTAGGGGGCAATCGACAGCATTATGAAGATTGGCGTAGCCCAAACCAGGCCTTTTAAGGGGGACATCCTGCAGAATATCGAAGCGCATCTCCGGCTCATCGAGCTGGCTGCCGCGGTGGGGACGAATACGATCGTTTTCCCCGAGCTTTCCATCACGGGATATGAACCGGAACTGGCGTCCCTTTTGGCGACCACTGCGGACGACGTTCGGCTGGACATTTTTCAGACGTTGAGCGACCGATATGAGATGACCATTGGAGTTGGTATCCCGACAACGGGCGGGGCCGGCATCCGGATCACGGAGCTCATCTTTCAACCCGGGAAGGCAAGACAGGCCTATTCCAAGCAGTACCTGCATGCCGATGAGGGGCCTTATTTTGTCTGCGGGGAAGAGGCCGGTTCCCTCCAGGGCGGCAAGATCGCACTCGCGATCTGTTATGAGCTTTCGGTGCCGCAGCATCCGGAGCAGGCTCACCGGGGTGGGGCGGAGGTCTACCTGGTCAGCGTTGCCAAGACGAAGGACGGAATGGAGCGGGCGGCGGCGACGTTGGCGGATATTGCCAAACGTTACTCCATGACCGTGCTGGTCTCGAATTGCGTCGGGCACTGTGACGATTTCGATTGCGGCGGGGGATCAGCGGTGTGGGATAAGGAAGGAATATTGCTCGCCCGGCTCGGCGAGGCGGAGGAAGGCATACTGGTGCTGGATAAGGAGACCGGGAAGGTGGTCAGAGAAGAATTTCCCAAACATTCATATGAAAGTCAGTAAAGAAACAGGCCGGCATTACGTCTGGGGCGGCACTTGCGACGGGTGGGGTCTTGTCGAGACAGATTTGCTTAGCGTAATCGAGGAGCGCATTCCGTCCCGGGGTGGGGAGGTTTTGCATTATCATGTTCATGCGCAGCAGTTATTCTACATTCTCTCAGGTGTTGCGACGTTCGAGACGGACGGTTTCGAAACAACGGTGGATTCGGGGGAAGGGTATCATGTGCGGCCGGGTACGCGGCACCGGATCCGCAATTTGGGGGTGGATGATTTGCGGTTTTTGGTTGTCTCGCAGCCGAAATCGCATGGCGACCGGGTTAATATATAGATCAGACCAGCTTTTCCAGCACCGGCTTGTATTCTCCTTTCCTGGCCAGCGTATTCAACAGCATCCGTTCATAGAGGAGGTGTTGAGCGTGTTCTTTATTCTCTTCTTTTCCTTTCCAATAATGAAGTTCAGGATCCTGTATTGCCCGGGAGAAGGAGAAAGTTAATGGCCAGGGCAGAAGATCGCCGTACAGGACATGCATAGCGTTGAGATGTTCCGTGGCTGTTTCCGGTGATTGGCCACCTGACAGGAAGGCAATTCCGGCGACTGTTGCGGGGACTGAGCCAAGCAGGCAGGTCACGGTTGCCTTGGCTACGGCTTCTGCGCTCACCTGGCGGGCAGAGTCGGTGCCGGGAAGCACCATATTGGGTTTCAGGACCAGACCCCGGAGGTCGACGCGCTGGTCGTTCAATTCGGTAAAAAGCTGGGTCAGCACATTTCTTGTCACGGCAAAACACAGGTCTATGTCGTGCCGGCCGTCCATCAGCACTTCCGGCTCCACGATCGGAACGATCCCTGCTTCCTGGCAAAGGGCGGCATAGCGGGCAAGCGCATGGGTATTGGCGTGGATGCAGCCCATGCTTGGGATATCGGGGCCGATCGTTATGACGGCCCGCCATTTGGCGAAGCGCAGGCGCATGTCGTGGTAGGCGGAGAGGCGTTCCCGCAGGTGGTCCAGGCCGAGGGTGATCTTTTCGCCGGAGAAACCGGCCAGGTCTGTCGTCCCTTCATCTACTTTGATGCCCGGAATAACGCCGGCACGCTCCAGTACGGTGATAAAGGAGACCCCGTCTTTTGTCGATTGGTGGACGGTCTCGTCGAAAAGGATGGCGCCGCTAAGGCATTGGCCGATGCCGGGGGTGGTCACGATCAGTTCGCGATAGGCGCGGCGGTTCTCTTCGGTATTTGGGATGCTTTCTTTATCGAAACGGTGGCTGATCGTGGACATGCTTTCGTCCATGGCCAGCAAGCCTTTTCCATCAGCCATGAGGGCGTTGGCGGTCTCAATGAGTTCCTGGATTATCATAAAAGATTGTTGATGTAACGAAGATAAAAAAAGCGCCCCACTTGTGTGGGGCGTCAAAAATCTTTTTTGTCAGGGTCTCACTACTTAGTCTTTCAGGATTGGATTCGGGTTTTTTCGGATGTGGATTTCGTATTGGCTTTTCGATGGATAGGCGGCTTTTTCTTGGGATCTGGATTATTGGTTGGTCTTCAAGGGTCTTGGATCTCTTTCGTTGCTGATACAAAGGTGTAAAAAAGGATCGCTGCGGTGAAACTTATTCGACCGGGGTGAGCTTTTGCCCGACGAACGAAGGATTTACCCGACGAACGCCGGATAGCACCGGCGAATTGGGGCGATTAAGGGAAAATCTTGTATTTTACCGGGATGAAGTCCCTCCGGGAAGAAACGACCGATTGGTGGGAATTGTTCTGTAATTGATTGTAAAGCAATTGCTTATGGCAAAATACCTGTTCGTTATTGTCACGTTGGCCATTTCGGCCACGGGTTTGGCCCAATCCCCAACCGTTTTGAAAGACAGCGGGCTCAAAAAGCTGGCGGTTTTTGTCGGTACGTGGAGGGGGGAAAACGATCCGGATCCCACGGTCAAGAGTCCGACTTTTGCGGTCTCGACCTGTCAATGGTCGCCCAATGGGAAATATTTGATCTGCGATCAGCAGGTGACGAATCAGGGAAGCACGACCAATAACTTGTCTATTTACAGTCGGGATCCTGACAAAGATGCTTATACGCTGACGGTAGTGGGTATTCCGGGGATGCAGCCTTTTTCGATCCCGATCACCTATCAGGGAGATGAGCTATATTATCTTGGCAGTTATACCGATAATAGCGGAAAGAAAGTCTATACGCGAACGGTGAATACCTTTTTGTCTCCGACCAGTTATACGTTTAAGGTGCAGTCATCGGAGGATGGGGAGCATTGGACTACGAGTATCCAGGGGAAATCGAGAAAAATTCATTGATATGGATATGGAAGAACTGCGGGAATATTGTTTGAATAAGCCGGGAGCGGAGGAGGGGTTCCCATTCGGGGAGGGGGTTTTGGTCTTTAAGGTGGGGGGGAAGATTTTTTTGCTGGCCGATCTGGCTGAAGGGAATAGTTTTAATGCCAAATGTGATCCCGAGCGGGCGGTTGAGCTGCGGGAGCGGCACGAGGAGGTTATACCGGGTTATCATATGAATAAGCGCCATTGGAATACGGTCCGGATGGATGGCGCCTTGAAGACAAAGGAGATCCGCGAGATGATCGATCACTCGTATGAGATCGTCGTAAAAGCGTTGCCGAAGAAGGTGAGGGATGGGATGGGGAGGGGGTAGCCTATGTGGTAAATTCGATCTCATCGAGGTGCTCCCTGTTGTACGCCTCACCGGCGAGGGGTACCATATCCCTTGCGTGTCCTTTGATGATGTATTTATTTAGAAATTCCTTTTTTGAGTCCTTGTACCAGGCGACCATCCTCAATTTGCGGAGGGTGTAAATGTAGACCCAGGCAAGGTCCAGTTGGGCAGGGAGAAAACCGCATCGGGCGCTGCCGGGGTAAAGGTGGTGATTGTTATGCCATTCACCTGCTAATAACCCAGGTCTTGACTGATTGATCGAAAGGTTGCTGCGGTCAAAGTCGATGCCATCGCGGTGCTTCACATTCCCGCCGCCATGGCCGGTATAGTTAAATGCCCGGATCAGCGCAAACCAGAGCATGGCGGCGCTAAAGAGTGCGCAGGCCAGGCCGGGACCGCCGATCAGGTAGAAGACCGTGAACCAAAAGCTCCAATTGAGGATCCAAACGGCGATCGTGTATATGGGGGAGGCAACGGATCCCCATCTTTTATATTGCCGGTAGGAATTCAGTTTTACCCCGGTATGCTTCATAAAATGGAGTGCCTTATTATAGTCCGTTTCGCTCAGGTTGAGGGAAACCCGTTGATGGTTGTATTCCGCAAGCATGCAATACCAAAAGCCAGCCTGGGGGTTGTACGGGTCGCCCGGCTCGTCCGATTTGCAATGATGTACATGGTGTGAGACCACATAGATCTCTTCGGGGACAGTCTTAATGACGAGGTTTTGCGTAATGATGCGCCAGATCGGGTGGCTGAAACCGTAGGATTTGTGGGTGCAATACCGGTGCAGCCAGATCGTCCCATGCGTTCCCATAATGACCATGCTGTATATGACGATGGCGATCACCAGGTACCAGGAAATGTATTTGAAGAGGAAAAGGACAAAGAAAGGCAGCATCGCCGTCAGCATCAGGAAGCTTATAAAAGATATCCAGTTCCTGCGGCTCTTAAAGATATTCATCCGGGAAAAGGCCTCCGACCAAAGTTGTTTGGAGGTTGGAATGATCAGGGCGCCATCTTTGTCTTTCCAACCATAAGAAGGCACATAGAGTAGGTCATCGATGAAGGTGTTCTTGGCCATTAAGTATTCACATTTAGAGGTCTGGGGGTAAAAAATGCGCGACGGTCAATTTAGGCTAAGATAAGGTAAAGGATTGGGTTTGCGGGTAGAAGGATTAGTAAGACGGTGAAGATAGGGGTATTATTGCTTGCAGCATGTTAAGAATTTTATCCAGGATACTAATGTCACGAAAGGCGCCTTTCTTCTTCCATGGCCAGCGTGGCGATCTCCGCTATCCGGTTCTTTAAGATCTCAAGATCCGGATCGTCTGTGCCGGGGCAGTTCAGATGGCGTTGCAC
>DASZJO010000124.1:0-11913 GCA_035948015.1 Puia sp. | reverse complement strand
TTTCCAGCGGGGTATCGAAGCCGACGACGGGATAGGGTTTCTCCAGCACTTCCGCAATCTTTTTCCCTTTCAGGTCGGGCGTACCGGTCATCATCCGGGAGAACAGGCCACTTTCGCTGATTGCGCCGATCACTTCCCCTTCACTGACAACCGGTAGGTTTTCGATATGATATTTTTGCATGAGCTCGAAGGCTTCGGTGACTGTTTGGTCGGCGCCGGCAGTAATCAGCCGCTTCGTGCCGCGACTGGCGATAATGTCCTTGAACGTTTTTACATCCATGAACCCTCTCTCCATCATCCACTGGTCATTATAGATCTTGCCGACGTACCTGCTGCCGTGATCGTGAAGGATTACTACCACGAGGTCGTCCTTTTTCAACAGGTCCTTAAGCTGTATCAGTCCCTGGACGGCGGTGCCGGCGCTGTAGCCGCAAAAGAGGCCTTCCTCCCGGGCAATCCGGCGGGTCATTAAAGCGGCGTCTTTATCAGTCACCTGCTCGAAGACATCGACGACGCGCATGTCATAGTTGAGAGGCACAAAATCTTCGCCTATTCCCTCAGTGAAATAGGGATGAACCTGGTTCATATCGATCTCGCCGGTCCGGAAATATTTGGTGAGCAGGGAACCAAAAGGGTCCATCGCCCAAACCTGAATGGCGGGGTTCATTTCTTTGAGAAACATCGCAGTGCCGGTGACCGTCCCGCCGGTTCCGGTGGCGACCACGAGATGAGTGACTTTTCCGTCGGTCTGTTCCCAGATCTCGGGGCCGGTGGTCTCGTAGTGTGCAAGACGGTTGGCCAGGTTATCGTATTGATTGGCGTGGAAGGAATTAGGGATCTCTTTGGCAAGGCGGCGGGCGATGGAATAATAGGACCGGGGGTCTTCGGGCTCCACGTTGGTCGGGCAAACGATGACTTCGGCGCCCAGGGCCTTCAGAATATCGATCTTTTCCTTGGATTGTTTATCGGTCGTGGTGAAGATGCATTTGTAGCCCTTCACAACTGCGGCGAGCGCCAGTCCCATGCCGGTATTACCGGAAGTGCATTCGATGATGGTGCCACCGGGCTTCAGCTTCCCTTCCTGTTCGGCTACTTCGACCATTTTGATTGCCATGCGATCTTTGGCGGAGTTTCCCGGGTTGAAATATTCCACCTTGGCCAGGACGGTGCAGGGAAGGTCTCTGGTCAATTTGTTAAACCGAATGAGCGGGGTATGGCCGATTGTTTCCAGAATGTTATTTCTTATGTCCATAGTTGAGTGGGCGATGCCCAGTTTTAGGGATGCTGTTGATAAATCAAAATTAATTCTTCCCGGCGAAATTTTACATTTGCTGCCCGATCCGGAAGGAGGTGGTATTATGGAACCGATTTATATTAGAAAGATCACTGAAAAGTTAAACTTTAGCCTTAAACAGGTCAATAATATTTTCGATTTGCAGGCGGAGGGGGCCACGATCCCTTTCATGGCCCGGTATCGAAAAGAAGCGACCGGGAATATGGACGAGGTCCAGATCAATGATGTGGTGGAGCAGATCAAGTATTTTACGGAGCTGGACAAGCGTAAGGAGACCGTGCTCAAAACGATCGAGGGGCTGGGTAAGCTCTCGCCGGAACTGAGGGAGCGGATCGCCCATTGTTACGATGCGACCGAGATCGAAGATATTTATCTCCCCTACAAGCCAAAACGGAAGACCAGGGCCACCACGGCTATCGAGAAAGGATTGGAACCCCTTGCCCGATACCTCTTCGAACAGGGCAGCGGCGATCCGGAAGAAGAGGCCCGCAAATTCGTCAATGATAAGGTAAAGGACACTAAAGACGCACTGCAGGGCGCCCGGGATATCATCGCTGAATGGGTCACCGAACATGAGCAGGCAAGGAACAAAGTCCGGCGGTTGTTCACCGCATCTGCTGTCCTGAGCTCGAAGGCGATATCCGGCAAAAAAGAAGAGGAGGAAGCGCAAAAATATCGCGACTATTTCGAATTCAGCGAACCGCTGGCGGTCTGTCCGTCTCATCGTATACTGGCCATTCGCCGGGGTGAAAAGGAAGGCTATCTGATCATGGACATCCAGATCGACAAGCAGCCGGCGATCCATGAGCTGGAGCGGATCTTTATAAAGGGAAGCGGCGTTTGTGCCGGGGAGGTTAAAAAAGCGATTGAAGATTCGTATGACCGCCTCCTGAAATCGTCGATCGAAAATGAGTTCCGGCTTCTCAGCAAGAATAAAGCCGATGAGGAGGCGATCAGGGTGTTTGCAGAGAATTTGCGCCAGCTGCTACTGGCGTCGCCGCTTGGCTCCAAACGGGTGCTGGCGCTCGATCCGGGTTTCCGTACGGGATGCAAAGTCGTCTGCCTGGATGCTCAGGGAAATTTCCTTCATAACAGTACGATTTACCCTCATCCGCCGCAAAACGAGAGTGCAACCAGTGTCGCGGCGCTCCGGCAACTGGTGGAAAAATATGACATCGAGGCGATCGGAGTTGGTAACGGAACGGCAGGCCGGGAGACGGAGCAGTTGGTCAGGGGGATCGATTTTGGCCGGAAGGTCAGCATCTTCATGGTCAATGAAAGCGGCGCTTCCATCTACTCCGCATCCGAAGTTGCACGCGAAGAATTTCCGGACCAGGATATCACCGTGCGGGGAGCCGTTAGCATTGGCCGGAGACTGCTCGATCCGTTGAGCGAGCTCGTAAAGATCGACCCCAAATCGATCGGTGTGGGCCAGTATCAGCATGACGTCAATCAAATCAAATTGAAAGACGAGCTGGATCGCGTTGTGGAAAGCTGTGTCAACCATGTGGGAGTGGATCTCAATACGGCCAGCAAACACTTATTGATGTACGTGTCGGGCCTCAGCGCAACGCTGGCGAAGAACATAGTAGAATACCGGCTTAGGAACGGTGCATTTGGCAGCCGGGACGAATTGAAAAAGGTGAGCCTGATGGGGCCCAAGACCTTCGAGCAATGTGCGGGCTTCCTGCGGATCCCGGCAGCAGCCAATCCGTTGGACAATAGCGCGGTACACCCCGAGAGCTATCATGTGGTCGAGGAGATGGCGACCGATCTCCATTGCTCAGTGACGGACCTGATCAGCAAGGGTGAGTTAAGGAAGAAGGTGACGCGGAAAAAATACATTTCAGAATCGGTTGGTGAGTTCACCATCGACGACATCCTGAAAGAGCTGGAGAAACCAGGCCGTGATCCGCGGCAGGCTATCGAAGAGTTTCGTTTTGAGGAATCCATAAAGACGATGGAAGATCTTAAACCGGGAATGACGGTGCCGGGAATCGTCACCAATATCACCAATTTCGGCGTATTCGTGGACATCGGGGTAAAACAGGACGGGTTGGTACATATTTCTCAGCTTAGTAATACTTATGTCTCCGATCCGAATTCGGTGGTCAAGCTCCAGCAGAAGGTAATGGTAACGGTCCTGGAGGTGGATATTGCACGGAAACGGATCTCGCTTTCGATGAAAGGGAGTGCGAAGGGGGCCGGGGGTAAGCCGGAGGCAAGGGAACGGGGGGAACGGGGGGAACGGGGGGTATCGCAACGGCCGGCTCAGAGGGGTGTCGAGGAGCGCAAGGACAAGGAGGCCGCGAAGCCGAAGGAATCGCCCGAAGATTTTCAGGCAAAGCTGATGGCGTTAAAGAAGAAGTTTAAATAGTTTGTTCTTTTTTCTTTTGTTGGAGGTACAAGTCCAGCAGGACGAGGCCCAGGACGACGACGATCAACATGAACAGGGTGACTGGAAGGCTGCTGAAGAGTCTTCCGTAGTCGAACTTGTCCAGGCCGCCGAGGTCAACGGAGGGTAATTTCAATGTTGAGGTACCGGGGGAAGACCATTTCACCTGGCTGAAGACGTAGACCAGGAGGCCGGTAATCAGACTTAGGAAAAAGGCGCCGATGCCGCGAATGACATTTTTATTGATAAAGCTTTTTGTTGCGGGCGCTACCTGAAAGCGGCTGATCTCATCCATGACGTTCTTAGTGAAGCGCATGGAGGGCGCGTCCAGTTCGGAACCGGTCATCATTTGATGGACGTTTAGTAGTTCCTTGTATTTCCGTTGCCATTCCAGATTGGCGGCGATCAGCGATTCGACGACGGTCTTTTCGGCAGGGCTGCTTAGCCCGTCGATGTAATCCCACAACCGGTCTTCCATTGTCACTTCTGCATTCATGCGATTGTCATTGAAGGTACACAATTCCGGTGCATTTTGCAAACCGGATGGTAGTCGATTAATTCTCGTATAATTCCCGTACGGCATAACTAAAATGTTTTTCCATCTTCTCTTTCAGGCGATTTCGCGCCCGGTGCAACTTCACTTTTACCGTATTGGGGTCCAGGCCCATGATCCGGCCGATCTCTTCCAGTGTCTGTTCTCCCTTGTAAAAGAGGGTCAGGATCTGGGTATCGTCGGGACTAAGCAACCGGATGGCGGCATTGACCATGGCGTGCTTCGATTTTTGTTCGATGGCATTGGCGGTGAACCCTGACTCCTTGCTTTCCACTTGCAGGAAAGTCCTTTCGTTGTCCAGCGAGGAGGTGACCAGTCGTTTCTTCCTTAGAAAAGTGATACAGCTTGTCCGGACGATAGTATATAACCAGGTGCTGAATTTGGCTTCTCCCCTGAAGTCTGCCAGCGATCGATAGGCCTTGACAAATACGTCCTGGCTGATCTCTTCCGCGTCTTCCCGGTTATCGGTGAAGCGGAATACCAGGGTGAACACATATTGCTGATACCGTTGGACTAATTGGGAGAACAAAGCCTGTTCGCCTCCCAGGACTCTTTTAATAATCTCTGTATCAGTGAGTTCCATATATGTCACTTCTATAAGACTGATAATGGGCGAGAGAGGTTACACCGAAAGATACAAAATAAATTTGCGGGGAAAGTCGGGAGCGACTGTAACCTGGCGGGAATAGGGCGGGTCATAGACGGTATAAAAAGGCCGTGACTGTAACCTTTGGCTTGCTGCAGTAGTCTGAAAGGGGAAGAAGGCAGAAAAAACCTAAACATTTAAAATTATATAGTATGGGACCTGATATATTTGTTTTCATTTGGTTGATCATCATGACCGTGTCCATTTGCGCCTTGGTGTTCGGCATAAGGTATATGCGCAATCGTGAGCAGATGGCGATGATAGAAAAGGGATTGGATCCGCACTTCAAGCCGGAGCGTCCGCGGCCGGCGCCTTTCCGGAGTCTGAAATGGGGGCTTTTGCTGGTCGGGGCAGGGCTGGGGTTGTTCGTCGCTTATCTGCTGGATAACACCCTGCTGTATAAAGTCGGGCACTATATCGGTCATTATACCGGCGGCGACTATGAAGTGAACGGCGCCAATGTAAGTATCTATTTTGCCCTTATCGCGATCGGCGGCGGGCTGGGCCTGATCACCTCTTACCGGATAGAGAAGAAAGAGCTGCTCGATAAGGAAAGTAAATAATTAAACCCTGTATCGGTGTAGCCGGGTTGCTGTGAATCGCAGTAGCCCGGCTCTTTATTTGGACTGCGCCTGCCGCTCATTTGCTGACTACTTCCAGCGCTTTCTCAAAGGCCGGATCGAAGTTATTGGTAACCTCAAAATACCCTTCGGTCCGCCAGATCTGGCGGGCGAGGAGTCCTTTGAGCCGGTGTTCCAGGGTGATCTTGTCTTTGGCGGGGATCGGCCGCAGGTCGATGGAATCTTTTAGCGCGTAACGGGTCAGCGCATCAAATACGCGATCTTCGTCATGGAAACCGGAGTTGAATTCTGCCGGGCCTTTATAGGCCTTGAAAGCAGATAAATGCTGGATATAATAAGTATAGATAAACCGGTTGATCGTTCCGTTGACGTAAAGCAAAGTAATACTATGGGACAGGGTACTGGTGTCGAAGCTGACGAAAATGTCGGGCGTGATGCCCCCGCCGCCATATACGGTCCTTTGCTGCGGGCCTAATGTCCTGAAGGCCGGACCGGCGTGATGGGCGGAGGTATCGCCATGGAGAACTTCGCCGTCATGGAAGCGTCTCATCACCTCTTCGCTATAGTCATCGTGGCCTGAATTATCGTACGGTTTCTGGATGCTCCGCCCGGTGGGGGTATAGTACCGCGCGATGGTGAGATGGAGAGAGGAGCCATCGGTCAGTTCGAACGGCTGTTGCACTAATCCTTTACCAAAGGTTCGTCTGCCGATGATGGTCGCCCGTTCCCAGTCCTGGAGGGCACCGGTCAGCACTTCACTGGCTGAGGCTGTCCCTTCATCGGTTAGCAGGACCAGCTTCCCCGTTTCGAACAGGCCGTCGCGTTTACACCGGTAGTCCACCCGGGGCGAATGGACGCCGACGGTATAAACGATAAGTTTGTCGCCGTCCAGGAAGTCATCGGCGATGTCGATAGATTCGGTCAATACGCCGCCGCCATTCTCCCGCAGGTCCAGGATCATGCGTTGCATGCCCTGCTGCTGGAGTTTCATCACGGCCTGGGCGAACTCTGCATGGGTTGTTTCAGAAAACCGGTTTATTCGGATATAACCGGTCTCCTTATTGATCATATAGGCGACATCGACAGAAGGCAGAGGGATGGTGCCACGGCTGATCGTGACTTCCCGGGGGCTGCCGGATTCGCCCGCCCTCAATAGTTTGATAGTCACTTTGCTTGCTCCTGGTCCGCGCAACATGCTTTTTATCTTGTCATTGGTGATGCCGTTACCGGCCACAACGGCGTCCCCGACCTTGATAAATTTATCGCCCACTTTCAGCCCGGCTTTGTCGCTTGGTCCGCCCGCCAGTACGTTCATCACGTTGACGGTATCGTCGAAGATCTGGAATTCGATCCCGATCCCTTCAAAATTCCCTTGCAGGTCTTCGGTCATTTCGGACAGGTTAGCGGCCGGGATGTAAGACGAATGCGGATCCAGATGGGACAGCATGCCAGAGATCGCGTTGTCGCCAAGGGTGTCAGTGGAAACTGAATCCACATAGTAGTTATTCACCAGGTCAAGTACTTCTTGCACGGTGGACGATTTTCGGGTCTGAAAGAAGCCGTTCGTGCGAATATTTCCCCTCAGCCGAAAGCCTATGAGCATTCCAACGATCATCACTATCGCAAACAATAAGGGTAACCAGACCTGTAATTTTTTCATGCGAACCAAAATTTTATGACGGTGGCGGCTGCCGGAAGGCTGCAAATTAAGCAATCATATTTAACTTGCGGCCAAAAGCGGGGGGGCATGAATATACTTATTGCGGACAGCGGCTCCACGAAATGTGAGTGGTGTCTGCTACATAACGGAAAGAAAAAGTTAATCGAAACCCAGGGTATCAGCCCGTATTTCCTTGACGCGGCGGGAATTGGCGGTGTCCTGGAGCGGGAGCTGCTACCCGGCCTTAAAAAGTCGACGGTGGATCGGGTATACTATTACGGGACGGGGTGCAAGGATCCCCAAAACCGGAAGATCGTCCGGGAGGCGATCCGGCGTGCGATCCCGGGGGCCGACGTGGAAGTGACCCATGACCTGATGGGGGCGGCGTTGGCCCTGGCAGGGTCCAGCAAAGGTATCTGCTGTATCCTGGGAACAGGGAGCAACTCTTGTTATTTCGATGGCCGAAAGATCGTCCGGAACAGTCCGGGGCTTGGCTATATACTGGGGGACGAGGGTAGCGGCGCCTACCTCGGCAAAAAGGTACTTCAGTACTATCTTTATGATACCTTTGACGAGGAACTGAGATATAAGTTCGATGCCCGATATACCACGAATGCCAAAGAGATCCTGGAGCAGGTTTACAAGAAGCCATTGCCCAACCGTTACCTGGCGTCCTTTACCCTATTCCTTGTGGAGAACAGGGGTCATTATATGATCGAAAACATCATTGAAGACGGGCTAAATGATTTTTTCTTTCAGCATTTGTGCAAGTACCGGGAAAGCTGGAAATTGCCCATTCATTTTGTAGGGGGTGTCGCGTATGGGTTCAGGGATGCGATCCGGGACTTGTGCGGGAGTTACGAATTCGAGCTGGGCAATATTCTGGCTAAACCGATGGACGGGCTGATCAGCTATCATCAAAAGGCCGCGTCAAAATAAGCGAATAAACAAATAGATTTGGAAAAGGTAACAGAAGAGGAAAGCTGGTATCACGACCTCGAGAAGATGAGCATCCGTGAGATCCTTACCGATATCAACCGGGAAGACAGCACGGTGCCGGAGGCGGTTGGAAAGGCGATCCCGCAGGTGGAGCAGCTGGTAGCTGCGGTTACGGACAAATTGTTTGCGGGGGGGCGACTTTTCTATCTGGGAGCGGGGACCAGCGGGCGGCTGGGGATACTGGATGCCAGCGAGATCCCTCCTACTTACGGTATGCCGTTTGATTTGGTCGTCGGAATTATTGCAGGAGGGGAAACGGCGATCCGCAAGCCGGTGGAAAATGCGGAGGATGATGCAAGACAGGGTTGGCTGGACCTGGAGCAATATGCTGTTTCGGACAAGGATATTGTAGTGGGGATTGCGGCCAGCGGTACGACGCCCTATGTGACAGGGGCGCTTGAGGAGTGCCGGAAGAGGGGGATACTGACCGGGTGTATCGTATGTAATCCCGGTTCGCCGGTGGCGGCGGCGGCTGATTATCCGGTCGAAGTAGTCGTCGGACCGGAGTTTGTCACGGGAAGCACCAGAATGAAAAGCGGCACGGCGCAAAAGCTCGTCTTAAACATGTTGTCCACGGCAGTTATGATAAGGATCGGAAGGGTGGAGGACAACAAAATGGTAAATATGCAGTTGACCAACAGCAAGCTGCTTGACAGGGGGACCCGGATGGTGATGGAGAATACGGGGCTAACCGACTATGACCGGGCAAGGGAGCTGCTGCTGCGATCGGGCAGTGTGAAAAAAGCCGTAGAACTATGCACGAAATAGAACCTTTCTACAACTGGCGCCACATCTATGTGAGCGAAGAGGACGAGCGATCGCCTTTCTATGGGAGGATATATTCCGAATTCGAGTTTACCCAAACGATCTATAACTATTATATTCATCCGCAATGGGATGAGTTCGGGTCCCGGACCTTATACATGAAAGTGCTCCTGGCGGACTATGACGAGCATTATGTGGTGATCGAGCTGTTCGGGGAATGGAATGATGCAATAGAGAATGATATTATGTTCCTCAAGCGGGAGGTGACGGATAAATTCTTCGAGAGCGGGATCACCAAATTCATCCTGATCGCGGAAAATGTGCTGAACTTTCATAGCGGGGATAAGGACTATTATGAAGAATGGTTTGAAGAGGTAACCGATGCCGGAGGATGGATCGTTTGTCTCAACATGCCGGAACAAACGCAGTATGATTTCAGGAAGGCCAAGCTCAATCGTTATATCGAACTGATCGAACTGGAGAATTGGAGGACCTATAAGCCGATCCATTTATTCCGGCTGATCGATCAGAAGATCAGCAGCAGGCTGGCTTAACGCGATGCGGGGGTTGGGCGGGCCGGCTTCGCTGGAGCTTCGGCGCGCGGGGAAAATAAATTTTGATAATCCAAATAAGTGGCTAATTTTGGCTAATTAACATGATTACTGCAAAGGCATACCGGTTTTTTTACTTTTATTTTTATTTCTACTTTACCAGTAGACCGGGAATGCTTTTGTTAACTAAATAAACAAAAAGAGTAACACAAAGAGGTCCCGGTCAAAAACCGGGACTTTTTATTTTTGGGCCAAACTGGGCGGAGCCCTCAATAGTATCAATCGTTATGCGAAAAACAGGATCAACAACCGGCAAGACAAGAGTATCAATTCAAGGCTATGAAGGCAGTTTCCACCAGGTGGCGGCGGAGGAATGGTTTGGCTGCGATGTGCAAGTCATTCCCTGCGCTACGTTCAGGGAGGTGGTCCGGGTTGCTTTGAGCGAGGCGGACAGCGATGGCGGGGTCATGGCGATCGAAAACTCCATTGCAGGCAGCATCCTGCCCAATTACAACCTGTTGCAGCAGAGCACGCTTCGGGTGGTTGGCGAGATATATCTTCAGATCGGGCAGCATCTGATGGTTAATCCCGGAGTAAAAATGGAGGATATCCGGGAAGTACATTCGCATCCGATGGCTTTGCTGCAATGTATCGATTACCTGGAGCGCCGGCCGGGCTGGAAACTGGTGGAGACCGAGGATACGGCGCTGAGTGCGAAGAATCTGGCGCAGCACCGCAACCGTCATGCGGCCGCGATCGCAAGCCGGCGCGCGGCCGATCTGTTTGGAATGGATATCCTGGCTCCCGATATTCAAACCATGAAAAATAATTATACTCGGTTCCTGATTCTGCAAAGGCAGGAGGGCGCACTGGAAGAGCCCCATCCGGACAAGGCTTCGGTGAATTTCCATACCGATCATTCCCGGGGTAGTCTCGCGCGGGTGCTGACCAAGATAGCCGATGGAGGTATCAACCTCAGCAAGCTGCAATCCTTCCCAATTCCGGGCAGTGAGTGGGAATATTCTTTCCATGCAGATATGGAGTTCGACGATATCGCGCAGTTCGAGCGGGTGATCGAGGCCATGCGGCCGGTCACGGCAGCGTTAAAGATATACGGCATTTACAAAAAAGGCAGAACAGTATGAATACATCCAAGCGACTGGAAGGTATCGGCGAGTATTATTTTTCGCAAAAGCTGCGTGAGATCGATGAATTGAACCGGCAAGGCAAGAATATTATAAATCTGGGTATCGGGAGCCCGGATCAGCCGCCGCATCCGGATGTGATCCGGGTATTACAGGAAGAAAGTGCAAAACCGAATGTCCATGGGTACCAACCCTACAAGGGCTCGCCTGTCCTGCGCAAGGCCGTGGCAGACTGGTACCGGCAATGGTATGGGGTGGAACTGGACCCCGACACGGAGATCCTGCCACTGATCGGCTCCAAAGAAGGGATCATGCATATCTGCATGACCTATTTGAATCATGGGGATGGGGTGCTGCTCCCCAATCCGGGATATCCGACGTACCGGAGTGCAGTGAAACTGGCGGGCGGCACCTGTTTCGATTATACGTTAAGCGGCGATAACGATTGGTTACCTGACTTTGATGAGTTAGACAGGACAGCAAAGGACAGCCGGATCAAACTGATGTGGGTGAATTATCCGCATATGCCGACGGGGAAGCTGCCGGACCGGCCGCTCTTTGAAAAATTGGTGCAGTTTGGGAAAAAGTTTGGGATACTGATCTGTCATGATAATCCCTATAGTTTCATCCTGAATGACAGCCCCATGAGCTTGTTGTCAGTTGAGGGGGCAAAGGAAGTGGTGATCGAATTGAACTCGTTGAGCAAATCGCAAAACATGGCCGGCTGGCGGGTGGGTACGCTTGCGGGCGCGAAGCAACGGATCGACGAGGTATTGCGGTTCAAAAGCAATATGGACAGCGGGATGTTCCTCCCGGTGCAGCTGGCGGCTGCGAAGGCTCTTTCGCTGGGTAAGGACTGGTACGAAAGTGTCAATGAAGTGTATCGGATGCGGAGGGTTAAAGTATTCGAGCTGCTGGAGCAGCTTGGGTGTATATTCCGCCGGGACCAGGCAGGACTGTTCGTCTGGGCCAAAGTGCCGGCTGTTTACAAGGATGGCTATGCGTTAAGCGACCGGGTTTTGTACGATGCCGGAGTATTCATTACACCGGGCGGCATCTTTGGCCCCGCCGGCGAAGGCTATGTCCGGGTAAGCCTTTGCAGTACCGGCGAAAAATTGCTGGAAAGCATTCAACGCGTCAGGGGGGCGGGATTATGTTCGAATCAGTAACGATAGTCGGCGTTGGGTTGATCGGCGGCAGTTTTAGCCTGGCCTTGAAGGACAGGGGGCTGGTGCGAAACGTTGTCGGGGTAAGCCGTTCGGATGGCAGCCTGGATAAGGCGCGCGGGCTGGGGTTGATCGACGAGGCCCTGCCGCTTGCGGAA
>DASZJO010000123.1:0-17753 GCA_035948015.1 Puia sp. | reverse complement strand
CGTCGATCGGGAACATTTGGGGATCTTTTCGCAAGCGCAGATCGAACAGATCTTCCTGGAAAAACTGGCGGAATCCGAGCAGCTGAATATTGCGCTCGATCAGAAGATCAGGGAGAATGAGATCACGCAGAAATTATTGCGGAAGAACGAGCTGATGCTGGGCAGCGTGATTTCCTCCGCGCTCGATGCGATCGTCATTACCAACCAGGACGGGCAGATCATCCATTGGAACAAGGCCGCTACCGAGATTTTCGGCTATACCGAGGAAGAGGTCAAAGGCCGGACCCTGATGGAGACGATCATTCCGCCGGCCGCGCGACGCCCGGACGGCACGGGTTTCGAGTTGTTTCTCGATCCTGATGACTTCCACATTCTCAATCAGCGGCTGGAACTCACGGGAATCCGGAAAAGCGGCATCGAGTTCCCGATGGAGCTCGCCGTCACCGCGATCCATAACGAGCAGGAGTTCTATTATAACGGGTTCATCCGGGACATCTCCAACCGCAAGCAAAGGGAGCAGGAACTGGTGCAAATGAAAGAGAAGGCCGAGCAGGCGGCCAAGGCGAAATCTCAGTTCCTTAGCGTCATGAGCCATGAGCTTAGAACGCCGTTGAATGCGGTGATCGGTATCACGCACCTGCTAATGCAGAATCAGCCGCGGGAGGATCAGCAGGAAGACTTGCGAACCTTGCAATTTTCGGGGGAGAGTCTTTTGCACATCATCAATGACATCCTCGATTTTACCAAGTTGGATTCCGGGAAGATCGAGCTGTCGGCTATCGACTTCGATCTTCGGGAGCTGGCCCAGAGCCTCTACCAGTCTTTCAGTTATAAGGCCAAGGAAAAAGGGATCGTTTTTGACGTGGAATTCGATCAGCGGATACCCTTCTTTGTAAAAGGGGACAATTTCCGGTTGTCGCAGGTGTTGAACAACCTCATCAGCAATGCCATCAAATTCACCCGGGATGGATCAGTCAAGCTGAAGGTAGAGATGACGGAAGAAAAGGAGGCGTCGTTCGGGGCCCGTTTTTCGGTGATCGATACCGGGATCGGGATCCAGCGGGATAAACAGGAGAAGATCTTCGAGCAGTTCACGCAGGCGGACAGTAATACGACGAGGCTATACGGGGGAACGGGGTTGGGGTTGTCCATTTCGATCAAGCTGCTCGAACTAATGGGTAGTACGATCCTGGTCGACAGTACTCCCGGGAAGGGATCGACCTTCCATTTCAGCGTGTCGTTTCAGCGGGGCGAGTCAGCCGAATCGGCTGCAGCGGCGCCGGCGCTGAAGGCAGTATCCAGGACGAACGAACAATTCAGGAACAAACGGATCCTGCTGGCGGAGGACAACCTGTTCAATGCTAATATTGCACGGCGTTTTATAACGGGGTGGGGTGGCGAGATCGACCTCGTGGTAGATGGAAGGCAGGCGTTGGAATTCGTTGCCCGGAAAAAATACGACCTCATCCTGATGGATGTCCAGATGCCCCTGCTGGATGGTTTCTCCTGTACCCGGAAGATCCGGAAGCATTTTAAGGATATCCCAATTATCGCGGTAACGGCTTCGCCCAAGAATGAGGTCATCAACGAGATCATGGCCTGCGGAATGAATGATTTTGTGAGCAAGCCATTCAAGCCGAACGAGCTTCGCGCAAAGATCCTCGAGTACCTGTAGAGCGTCTATTTCCTTATTGGGGAAGACAAATAAAAATGCCACAGCAGCATGGTGGCGATGGTGCGATGAGGTTTCCATCGGTCGATGATTGGCAGGAGGGAATCCCGGGGGTTGTCTTTGGGGAGATTTTTGATACGTTTCAGGGCGTTGATCGCGGCGAGGTCTCCGAGGGGAAAGATGTCGGCGCGTTGGAGGACGAAGATGAGATATACGTCGACCGTCCAGTTACCGATACCTTTCAGGACTGTGAGGGAGGAGCGAACATCATCGTCGGGGCATTCGGTGAAAGATTGCAAGTTTGTCCGTCCGCTTACCATCGATTCAGCCAGATATCTTACATAAACAGTCTTCTGGCGGCTAAAATAGCAAGCTTTCAGCTCGTCGTTGGAAAGCCGGAGGACGTTCTGTGGGGTGACTTCCCCAAGCCGTTCGCGAAGCTTATTCAAAGCAGATAAGGCGGAGGCCAGCGAGACCTGTTGTTCGAGGATGATGTGAACAAGGGTTTCAAAGGTATTGGGCCGGTGCCACATCGGCGGGTAGCCGTGTGAACGAATGATCATCGCCAGGTCGGCATCGGTTCCGGCCAGTTCGTCACAGCGGGAACGGAAGCTCGAGTGGGAAAATGTATTCAGCATGCAGCAGAGCGCGATTTGAGTTAAAACTACGATAAACCGAAATATCGCTGCATGTAGTTGACAAAGTCAACTAATTACCTCATCTTTGGATAATGAAGCAACATTTCATCAATGAGGTCAGGGCGTTCAACCGCTTCTATACCCATATCATCGGCCTGGTCAACGATCATATTCTCCATAGCGAATATTCGCTTCCGGAGGCCAGGATCCTGTTCGAATTGTATTATCGTCCCGGGCTGACGGCGTCTGAGCTGATCGGCATGCTGGATATGGATAAGGGGTATCTGAGCCGGATCTTGCGGCGATTCGGGGAGAAGAAGCTGGTCGGCAGGGTTGTGTCCGAGGAGGACCGGCGTGTGATCACGCTGGCCTTAACGGCGAAGGGGAAGGCGGCGTTCGAGGTCCTCAACCGGGCGTCGGACGAGCAGATAGAACAGGCCTTCGGGAATTTGTCGGAGAAGGACAGCCAGGCATTGGTTGAGAAAATGACCGAGATCCGGCGGATGATCACTAAAAACAACATCCTTGAATATAAATGAGGTGACCATCAGGACGGATTTGAGGCCGGGCGATTTGGGATATGTTATACACCGGCATGGAGTGCTGTATAGCCGCGAGTATGGCTATGGAGTTTCATTTGAGGTTTATGTAGGGGAAGGCATCGCCGAATTTTACAGGAATTATGACCCGGAGAGGGATCGGGTTTGGGTTTGTGAGTACGGAGGCCGCATCGTAGGGTTCCTATTGTTGATGCATCGGGAGTTGGGGGTTGCGCAGCTCCGGTATTTCTATCTCGAGCCGGAATACAGGGGGATAGGGTTGGGTAAGAGACTGATGGAGCTGTATGTTGAGTTCCTGATCAGCAGGGACTACCAATCTTCTTATTTGTGGACGACGAATGAGCTGGGTGCGGCTGCTTCGCTGTATTTGCGGCATGGGTTCAGGCTGGCGGCCGAAAAGGAGTCGACCGCGTTCGGGAAACTGCTCCGGGAGCAGCGGTATGAACTGGCGGTTGGGGGCTAATGGGCCGCGGGGCGGCCGGAGTTAGCGGCTGCCCAGTTCGATGACCTCACAATCCCGCATATCCTTTCCATCGATGACGAAACGGATCATTGTCCGAACGGAGTGCCAGCCCTGTCTGCCAGCCGCACCCGGGTTCATGTGGAGGCATTGCAGCTTTTCGTCATACATGATCTTCAGGATATGTGAATGGCCGCAAATGAATAGTTGGGGCGGGTCAGCCTGAAGGTCCTGGCGGACGGCCGGATTATAGCGCGGAGGATAGCCGCCGATATGGGTCATCAGTACGCGGATGCCTTCCGATTGCCAGCGAAGCTTTTCGGGATAGACGCTGCGGATATCCTGGCCATCAATATTGCCGTATACGCCGCGCAGGAGCCGGAATTCAGCCAGTTGCCGGGCGAGTGCGGCGGTGCCGAAGTCACCGGCATGCCAAATCTCGTCACAGGATCCGAAATGTTCGAAAATGGCGCTGTCGAGGAAATGATGTGTGTCGGATAGGAGGCCGATCCTGAGCATAGCGATGATTTAGCCGTTAATCGAAGCGGGCGAGCGTTTCGCGGAACACGTTAGGGTCATAGCGGGACAGGTTTTGGAAAAGTGCCAGCGGGGATAGAAGCTCACGGTTTTGGTCCGCTCCCGGCATGAAAACAGGCAAAAGGCAAAGCAAAGGCAAAACAATCGGGTAGGCACCGGGAAAAGAAACTTTCCATAAAGGTAAAAGTAATAAAAGCATAACAGGGAAGATTTATTAATTTTAAGCAACGATTTGTTATGCCATTCTTCCGCAATTTTACCTACTGGATAGACAAACGCAACTGGAAATATTATTTTCTAATGGTTGCGCTGGAGATGGGCTCATGAGCTCGCCGCGAATTATCCCCATTGCGGTACCGATGCCGGGCCGCCGTCGATCAATAAACTTCCAATTCAAATATTAAATTATGCCTCATTATTATTCGTTGGGCACGATCCCTCATAAACGTCATACACAATTCCGTCAGAAAGACGGGTCGCTTTATTCGGAGCAGCTCTTCTCTACAGAGGGTTTCTCCAATGATTATTCCTTGTTATATCATTGCCATCCGCCGACAGAGATCATCGGGACGGACGAGCCCTTTGATGTTCAACCGCGAATAGCCGAGGAGCGGATGTTGAAGCACCGCAGCTTTGAGGGATTCCGGATAAAGCCCGCGGAAGACTATTTGAAAAGCCGGAAGCCGGTGTTGGTGAACGGCGACTGTCATATCGTGCTGGCGGCGCCGCAGCGCAGCATGGAGGACTATTTCTATAAAAACGCAGACGCGGACGAGTTGATCTTTATTCATTCCGGCAAAGGGGTGATGGAGACGATGTATGGGGAGCTGTCCTTCGGGTATGGGGATTACCTGGTGGTGCCGCGGGGGACGATCTATCGCATGCGGTTCGATGATGCCGACAACCGGTTGTTCATTGTCGAGTCCTTCAGTCCGCTCCGGTATCCAAGAAAGTACCTTAGTCCATATGGACAGTTGCTGGAGCATTCGCCCTATTGCGAACGGGATATTCGCGGGCCGCAGTCGTTGACGACCCGGGACGAAAGGGGAGATTTCCCCATCCTTACGAAGAAGAAGGGGCGGATATACGGAATCCACTACGGGCATCATCCTTTCGATGTGATTGGTTGGGATGGCTGTTGTTATCCCTTCGCGTTCAGCATCCACGATTTCGAGCCGATCACCGGGCGGGTACACCAGCCGCCGCCGGTCCATCAGACCTTCGAAGGACGGAACTTCGTAGTCTGTTCATTCTGTCCGCGGTTATTCGACTATCATCCTTTGGCTATTCCCGCTCCCTACAATCATAGTAACATCGACAGCGATGAGCTCCTTTACTATGTGGATGGAGATTTCATGAGCCGAAAAAATGTCACAAAAGGGATGCTCACCCTGCACCCGGGAGGTATTCCGCATGGGCCGCATCCTGGTGCCGTGCAGCGGAGCATAGGGGCTAAGGAGACAAAGGAGCTGGCGGTGATGGTCGATACGTTTCACCCGCTGATGCTGACAGTGGAGGCACTGGAGATCGAGAACCAGGGGTATACGATGAGCTGGGCGGAATAAGGGGAATTCCCGTATATTCGGGAAAACGCAACTGAGCATGAGAATCCCCGTTATTCTTTCGGTTACAGCGGTCCTGCTTTCTTGTCATCATCCGCAAAGGGTTCAAATGATCTTTATTCACGGGAAGATCTATACCGTCGACAGCGCCTACACGACCGCTGAGGCGATGGCGGTGGACAAGGGAAAAATCGTTGCGGTAGGTTCCGACGCTGATATCCTGCGAAATTTCGAGGCAGAAGACAACGTGACAAATTTGGATGGAAACCCCGTCTACCCTGGTTTTATCGACGCACACGCCCATTTCGTGGAGTACGGGAATTCCCTGTTCACCGACTCGCTTTACGGCAGCGCCAGCTTTGAAGAGGTGGTTCAGCGTGTAAAGGTGTTTTCCGCCGCACATCCCGCTCTGCCCTGGATCATCGGCCGCGGCTGGGACCAAAACAAATTCCCGGGCAAAGGCTTTCCTGACAACTCCCCGTTGAACCGGTTATTTCCCTCCACTCCCGTTGTGCTGGTGCGCGTCGACGGTCATGCCATGATCGCCAATGCAAAAGCGCTGGACCTGGCGGGTATCCATCCGGGTGATAAAGTCGCCGGCGGTGTGGCCGAGATGAAGAATGGAAAGTTGACGGGCGTCCTGATCGACAATGCGATGCAGCGCGTCTATAACGCCATTCCTGAGCCGACGCCAGCCGAGTTTGCCGAACAGGTAGACTCTGCTCAGCGTAGGTGCTTCGCACAGGGGCTGACCACCGTGACCGAGCCGGGTCTCGGCCGGCGGGCGATCGAAATGCTCGATTCTCTGCAAAAAGCGCTTATACTCAAGATGCGCATTTATGTAATGGTCAGCGACCATAAGGAAGATCTGGATCACTACCTGCCGAAGGGCCCCTATAAGACGGACCTGTTGTACGTGAAAGGCGTGAAAGCTTATGCGGACGGTGCATTAGGCAGCCGCGGTGCATGCCTGCTGCAGCCTTACAACGACGGAAAGCCCGGATGGGTAGGCTTCCTGCGGCATCCTCCGGAACATTTCGATTCGCTTGCCGCAAGGTTGATCAACACAGACTGGCAAATGTGCACGCACGCGATCGGCGATTCCGGCAACCGAATGATCCTAACGGTGTACAACAAATATCTGAAAGGGAAGAATGACAAGCGCTGGCGCATAGAGCATGCTCAAGTTATCAATGACGCTGACTTCGACAAATTCGCGAAGACGTCGGTGATCCCATCGGTGCAGCCCACTCATGCTACCAGCGATATGTATTGGGCGGGAGAACGTTTGGGTCCGGTGCGCTTAAAAGGCGCCTATGCTTACAAGCGGCTGCTCGCCGAAAATGGCTGGCTGCCCCTGGGAACAGATTGCCCGGTAGAAGATATAAGCCCGTTTAAGACGTTCCTCGCAGCCGTCTTCCGCGTTGACGCCAAAGGATATCCAATTGGTGGGTTTCAACCTGAAAATTCCCTGACGCGCGAGCAGGCGATCCGGGGGATGACGATCTGGGCCGCCCGGGCAGATTGCCTGGAAAAGGAGATCGGGAGCCTCGAGCCAGGCAAACAGGCGGATTTCGTGATCCTGGACCGGGACCTGATGACGGTAACGGCGCCGGAAATCTTGCAGGTCCGAGTGCTGTCGACATGGTCGGGCGGGAAGAGTGTTTTTGACCGCTAGATAGGCGGCTTTCCCCGGAATTCTGAGTTAGGGTGAATGCCCCGCCCGGTTGGCAGTGCGGAATGGCCGGATTGGATTTCGGCCGAAAATCCCGTAAATTCGGAAAAACAAAAACGATTCCATATGATCCAGTTTCATGAATTAAGGATGGGGGACCTCGTACTGGTCGAATTCAATGGACAGCGGATGGAGGGGGAGGTAATCGGGTTGAATGGGGATGAAAAGCAGGTCGATGTGCAGACGGCCGCCCAGGACTTCTGGTATAGTCCGAGCGATTTGGACGGTATTGCGGTAGATGAGAACCAACTGCTGCGATTCGGATTCGAGCGTCAGAACATGCCGGACGGGAAGGTTAAGTATCTGAAAGGGCCGTTCCGCATCTTGTTGTCCCAAAATGGGAATTTCTCTAATTTTGAGATGTGGTATCGGGAAGATCGACGCCATATTACCACGGAGCTGGCGGTTCACGAGCTTCAGAACCACTATCACCAGATGACAAAGGTGGATTTAGCCCGTCCGTCGGACGTTTCGGCGCACTAAAGTGCGGTTTGGGATAAAAAAATCGTTATTTTTGCCCTTTTTTTAATTTTTCGGCCGGAATAGCCGTTTTTCAGGCCGGATTGGGTGTTGTACAAGTGCGGGGGCCGGAGATTGAGTTATTTTTTGATGTAATTCAATTTATTCTTATCTTTGCGCTCCCAAAAACTGTATGGCGAAACAAGCACTAATCAAACAAGACGGCATCATTCTGGAAGCCTTGTCCAATGCGATGTTCAAGGTGAAGTTGGAAAATGGTCACGAGATACTGGCCACCATCAGTGGGAAAATGAGGATGAATTATATCCGGATCTTGCCGGGCGACAAAGTGGGAGTAGAAATGAGCCCGTACGATCTGACCAGGGGAAGGATCATATTCAGGTATAAATAAAATATAGTATGAAAGTTCGTGCATCCATTAAGAAGCGTAGTGCCGATTGCAAGATCGTGAGGAGGAAGGGTAAGCTTTATGTCATTAACAAAAAGAACCCCCGTTTCAAGCAGCGGCAGGGTTAAGATCATAAGATCATTAATAAAAGAAAAACAAGAATATGGCTCGTATTGCCGGTGTAGACTTACCAAAAAATAAAAGAGGAGAGATCGGACTGACCTATATTTATGGAATCGGTCGTTCTTCCGCCCAGTACATCCTCAATACTGCTGGTATCGAATTCGACAAGAAGGTGAACCAGTGGAGTGATGAGGATCTGAATGCCATCCGGAATATCATTACGAATGAATTTAAGGTAGAGGGTGCATTGCGTTCCGAAGTACAGATGAATATCAAGCGGTTGCTGGATATTGCGTGTTATCGTGGACTTCGTCACCGGAAGGGCCTGCCGGTCCGTGGTCAGCGTACGCGTACCAACAGCCGGACGAGGAAAGGCAAGCGGAAGACGGTTGCCGGCAAGAAGAAAGTAGCTAAGAAATAATAATTGAATATGCACCATTTGCAGGGTCAGCGTCAGATGCCGGGTGCAGGCGGAGGGCTGATCCGATCCTTGTAAAAAGGGATGTTTTTAAAACAAAAGACTACCTCATTTAAAGCGTATGGCAAAAGCACAGGCAAGCAGCGCAAAAACTGCTGCGAAGAAAAGGATCGTCAAGGTGGACATGTATGGAGATGCCCATATTACCGCCAGCTTCAACAACATCATTATCAGCCTCACGAACAAGAATGGCCAGGTCATCTCCTGGAGCAGCGCAGGCAAGATGGGTTTCAAGGGTTCTAAAAAGAACACCCCCTATGCCGCGCAGATGGCATCTTCGGATGCTGCCAAAGCAGCCGTCGATGCGGGGCTGAAGAAGGTGGACGTATATGTTAAAGGGCCGGGTTCGGGCCGGGAAAGCGCTATCCGGGCTTTGTCTAACAACGGTATCGAAGTGGTGATGATCAAGGATGTGACGCCGCTGCCTCATAACGGCTGCCGTCCGCCGAAGAAACGCAGGGTATAATAACAATCAATAAAGCCGGGTAAGCTTCAATTTTAAGATTTTTAGATAAGCTTATTCCGGGAACTTAAAAATCTAACAACTACGTTATGGCACGTTACACGGGTCCGAAGACCAGAATTTCCCGCATTTTTGGGGAGCCCATTCTCGGGAATGGCAAGTATTTGACGAAGACCAGCAATCCTCCCGGTCAGCATGGGGGTACGAAGAAGCGCAAGGCTCCCGGTGAATATGCTTTACAGCTGAAGGAAAAGCAAAAAGCAAAGTATACCTACGGTGTGCTGGAGCGCCAGTTTCGCAAGACCTTCGACGAAGCCAATCGCCGGAAGGGGGTAACCGGTGAGAACCTGATCAAGCTGCTGGAAAGCCGGCTGGATAACACCGTGTACCGGCTGGGCATTTCTCCTTCCCGCCCTGCTGCGCGTCAGTTGGTGGCACACAAGCATATTACGGTGAACGGGGAAGTGGTCAATGTACCTTCTTTCCAGCTGCGGCCGGGCGATATCATCAGTCTCAAGGAGTCAACGCGCGGCAATACCGGGATTACCAGTCACATGCGCGGGAAGAATGCCAAGTTCAACTGGCTGGATTGGTCGGACGCTGAGTTCAAGGGGACGTTCATTGCGTATCCCGAACGGGAAAGTGTTCCGGAGAACATTAAGGAGCAGTTGATTGTTGAGTTGTATTCGAAGTAATAGTTGGCCGGAGGCCAACTCGACCACAACCGAAGGTTGTCAGTCATTAGTGAAATAAAGCTAAATCGCAAATTTAAATATGGCCATTTTAAATTTCCAGAAACCAGACAAGATCATCCTTCAAAAGGCGACCGATTTTGAAGCGCAATTCGAGTTCCGTCCTTTGGAGCCGGGTTATGGTGTCACCATCGGCAATGCGCTGCGCAGGGTATTGCTCAGCTCGCTCGAAGGATATGCGATCATCGGGGTTAAGATTGAGGGAGCAGATCATGAATTTGCTACGTTGAAAGGGGTTACGGAAGACGTGGTGGAAATCATCCTTAACCTGAAGCAGGTGCGTTTCAAGAAAAAGGTTGAGCATGAAGTAGCTCAGGAAAAGATAACCTTGAGCCTGAAGAACAGGACGGAGTTTACGGCAGGGACCTTAGGTGAATCTACGGCGAGCTTCGAAGTAATGAACCCGGGCCTCCTGATCTGCACACTGGATTCTTCCGCCAAGCTGGATATCGAGATCACGATCGGGAAAGGCCGCGGCTATGTTCCTGCGGAAGACAACAAGCCGAAGGATGCGCCATTTGGCTATATTCCGACCGACGCGATATTTACGCCGATCAAGAATGTCAAATATTCCATCGAGAATACGCGCGTCGAGCAGCGCACAGACTTCGAGAAGCTGATCATGGAGGTTTCGACGGACGGCACGATCCATCCGGAAGAGGCTGTTAAGCAGGCTTCGCGAATCCTGATCCAGCATTTGATGATCATTACCGACGAGAACATCACTTTTGACAATAAGGAAGAGAAGAAAGAAGACCTCGTTGACGAGCAGACTCTCCAGCTCCGCAAGATCCTGAAGACCCCGCTGGAAGACCTCGATCTTTCCGTTCGCGCGTTCAACTGTCTGAAGGCTGCGAAGATCAATAGCCTTAGCGAGCTGGTGACCTATGAGCAGGAGGACTTGATGAAGTTCCGCAATTTCGGCCAGAAATCGCTGGCTGAGATCGAGCAGGTACTGGGCGAAAGGGGTCTGCACTTCGGAATGGACCTCGGCAAGCTGAAAGTGGATGATGAATAATTAGTTTTTTAATATAGCCTTACAATTCCTGACACGGTGTAAGGTTTAAATTCAACAGTCATGCGTCACGGAGACAAGATCAAAAATTTAGGCCGGACCGCCTCTCATCGCAGTGCGCTATTGAGCAATCTGGCCAGCCAGTTGATCGAGCACAAGCGGATCGTTACCACGCTGGCTAAGGCCAAGGCCCTGCGGATCTATGTAGAGCCTTTGATAACGAAAGCAAAGGACAATACCACCCATCAGCGTCGGGTGGTGTTCAGTTATTTACAGGACAAAGAAGCGGTAACCGAATTGTTCTCGACGGTGGCAGCCAAGGTGGCGGGCCGGCCGGGGGGATATACGAGGATTATCAAGCTCGGTACGCGGGTCGGTGATAACGCGGAGACCGCGTTGATCGAATTAGTAGACTTCAATGAGATCTACGGTAAAGGCAAGGGTGAGGCCAAAGAGGCGACTGGCAAGCGGACCCGCCGGGCTGGTGGTCGGAAGAAGGCTACGGCTGCCGAAGGGGCTGAGGCTGCACCGGCGAAGAAGGCTGCCAAGGCCGCAGATGCCAAGGAAGAGAAGAACGAAGAAAAGGGCGCCGAATAAGGGTTGTAACCATTCGAATGGCCTTTAAGGATATGTGCGGCCGGACTTTGTAAAAGTCCGGCCCTTTTTATTCTATTATTTTGTAATTTCGCAAAATTTTCCCTCTTACATGGCTCTTATCACTTCTCCTGCTACCGCGATCCTGCTGCTCGAAGATGGTACCGTTCATTATGGAAAGGCTTTTGGCAAGCGAGGCACTACCTCTGGTGAAATCTGTTTCAATACCGGAATGACGGGTTACCAGGAGGTCTTCACCGATCCGAGTTACTTTGGGCAGGTATTGATCATGAACAGTGTGCACATCGGCAATTATGGGGTGAAGGACAGTGACGTCGAGTCGGCGGGCGTCAAGATCCGCGGGCTGATCGGGCGCAACCTGGAGGAGCAGTTCTCGCGGTTGATGGCGAAGGGCAGCCTGGATGACTATATGAAGGCGAATCAAATCGTCTGCATCGAAGAAGTGGATACCCGGGCGCTGGTCGCGCATGTGCGGGTCAAGGGGGCGATGAACTGTGTGATCTCATCCGAGATCAGCGACCTGGAGGAATTGAAGTCGGTGCTGTCGGCTACTCCCTGTATGGACGGGTTGGAGTTGGCCTCGGCGGTCAGCACCGATAAAGAATATGACCTTGGGGATCCCGGCTCGCCCATCCGGATAGCAGTATTGGATTATGGGGTCAAGCAGCATATCTTGCAGTGCATGGTGGAGAGGGGCGCCTATGTCAAGGTATTTCCGGCTAAAACGCCGTTGTCCCGGCTTCGCGAATTCCAACCCAGCGGTTATTTCCTTTCCAATGGCCCGGGCGATCCCGCGCCCATGGACTACGCCATTCCAACGGTGAAGGAAATCCTGAAGGAGAAGCGACCTTTATTCGGCATTTGTCTGGGCCATCAGCTGCTGGCGCTGGCGAATGACATTCCAACCTTTAAGATGCATCATGGACACCGCGGGCTCAATCATCCGGTAAAGAACCTCATTACGGGGCGTTGTGAAATCACTACGCAAAATCACGGGTTCGGCGTTGATCCGAAGGCGGTCCGGAATGCCTCGAATATCGAAGTCACCCATGTCAACCTCAACGACGATTCGATCGAAGGCATCCGGTTGAAGGACCGGCCCGCATTTTCGGTGCAATATCATCCCGAAGCGACGCCGGGGCCACATGACAGCAGGTATCTTTTCGATGATTTCATTCAATTGATCATTAACAATCCCTAGATCCCATGCGTATTGCCATCATCAACGGCCCTAATCTGAACCTGCTGGGAACGCGGGAGCCAGAAGTATATGGCAGCCAGACCTTCGAGCAGTATTACACAGAGCTGCAGGCGACGTATCCCGCCGTCACATTCAGCTATTTTCAAAGTAATATTGAAGGGGAGCTGATCGATGAGTTACAGCGTACAGGCTTCTCGGCTGACGGCATCCTCCTGAATCCGGGTGGGTATACGCATACATCAGTAGCCATCGGGGATGCGATTGCTGCGATCAAGGCGCCGGTCATCGAAGTGCATATCAGTAACATCCACGCGCGGGAGGAATTCCGGCGGCTTTCCCATGTTTCTGCAAAGGCCAAAGGCACGATCGCCGGTCTTGGATTGAAGGGGTATGAGCTGGCGCTACAGTACTTTTTATAAGAATACCTGCATCATCAGCGCGAACCCGGTATCCTTCCTGGGGTCGTCGTCCTTCCGGATAATATTCAGTCCTGCCCTGGTCCATAGCTTGAAGACCTCCCCTTTTTTATGAGCGATAACCTCGTGCTCTACTACAGGGAACATAGAGCCTCTGGCGATCCAGCCCATATCGCCGCCGGCTGCGGCGTCACGGCCGAGTGCATAGGTCTTTGCCATATCTTCGAAGGTAGCCGATCCTTCCTTTAACTTTTTAAGAATGGCATTCCCAATGGAGTCGGCAACCCGGTAGCTGAAGAAGGAGGTGTCGATGAATATCTGGCTGATGTGATAGAACTCATTCGGTGCTTTGCCGAGCACCTGTACCAGGTACCTGCCGTCCTTCGGGCCGTAGGGGCCGTAAACTTTCTTTTCTTTTCCAGTATAGGCCAGGCTGTCTGCAAGTCCACCGAAATGACGGGTTTGGGTAACGGTGATCGTGTCGATCCTGAAGCGTTTCTTAAGGATCTGTTTGGCGTAGAGGATCGGGTTGGGGGACTTCTCCAGTTCGTCCTTCATTTGGCGGATCGTCATAGCCGGGCCGGATTCCTGGCGGGTTGTCGATGGAGAGGTGGACTGTTGGGCCCCCGCCGCCAAACCGGCGAAGCAGCTTAGGGCAAAAAGGATAATCCTGAGGTGTATTTTCATGTCAATCAATTGAGTACACAAATATAAGCTACTCAATAAATTGGAATGATTTTCGTTACTCTTATTGTATGCGCAGTTTATTGTTCCTACTATTTGCCCTGGTGGCGAGCCTCAGCGGTTATTCGCAGCTAAAGGACTATAATATTGGTCCGAAGGGGGATACGTTGAACGCAATAGACAAGCAGGATCGGAAGCAAGGGAAATGGGTGAATCATGTGGATGAGGTGCGTGGAGAACCCGGGTATGAAGAAGAAGGCATATATAAGGACAATCACAAGGAAGGCACCTGGCGGATTTACAGCCTGCAAGGTGATCTGATCGGCCTGGAAACATATAAATGGGGGCTTAAATGTGGTGTTTGCGCGTATTATGGGATCAATGGGACCCTGCTGCGAGAGGAGACCTGGGTAGCACTTGATCCAGGCAAGTTGTACGACACGTTGGTGATCGAGGATATTAACCATCCGGACCATTACAAAACGGTCATCATCAAAAATACGGGGGCATCATTAAAGGACGGGACCTGGAAATATTATGACCCGATGAGCGGGATGGTCGCCAGAACAGAAACTTGGGATTTAGGCGATTTGAAGAAGTCACAGGTTGGCCAGCGGGCTCCCGATTCCACACAGGCGGTTGCGAAGCCTAAAGAAGTGCTTGATTTCGAGAAAAAAGCCAGCAAGCATAAGGTCAAGGTGCAGGACGGGAGCGTTCATTAGAATATTGTAAATTGGCTGATGCAACTATCTAATTCCCGATGCCCGAAGGCCGTTAACGGGCTTTTATTCCTCCTGCTGCTATCTACCCGATCACAATCCCAGGAAAATTCGGCTCCGCTTCCACAAAAGATCAAGGTCTATCTCGTAGGCACATTCCATTTTGACGGAGCTACAGGGGATGTGTACAAGACCTCCCGGGAGGATATGAAGACACCCGAAAATCAGCGCCAGTTGGATGACCTGGCGCGGCGCCTGGTAAAAGCGTCCCCAGATCGGGTATTTGTCGAATGGACTATGGACAGGCAGGGTTATGTGGATACCACCTATCAGCTGTATTTGCGGAATGAATTCGAATTGGGCAATAATGAGGTGTACCAGGTCGGATACCGCCTGGGAAGGCTGTTGAAGCATCAGCGCATCTATTGTGCTGACGCAGGTGGGGACTTCGAATATGATTCACTGGTTGCTTATGCAGTTCAGCATCATCAGGCCGATATCCTGACCGACCTCAATCACCCCAGGGATAGTATTGCCAGGCAGATCTCTGCACGGATCGGTGCGATCTATTCCTATTATCAGTCGCCTCAGGGTCACTCGCTGACAGATGTTATCATCTCGAACAATACGCCGGAAGTCATCGCCTCCGGGGCGGACCTGTACAACCTCGTGTATGCGCGGGTTGGTGAGGGGCAGGAGTATCCGGGGGCTGACCTCGCCAGCGATTTTTACAAGCGGAACATGCGTATCTATACCAATATTCTCCGGCAGATCGACATCGCTCATGATAAAGCGATCATGGTGTATATCGGGTCGGGGCATGTGTCTTTTCTCAAGGAGATCTTTTCTTCCAGTCTGCTTTTTGAGGTCGAGGATATTGTACCATTATTGAAGGAGCCTTAAATGCCGTGAAGAGTAAAAGGGAATCATAAAAAAAAGCCGGCAGAACGCCAGCTTTTTTGTTTAAAGGTATCTTGAGATCCTAGAACGCCTTCTTTTCCTTACCGGTCAACTGCATGGGGTTATTGGCCTGGGGGATGGCGCGGGGGGCTGCCTGCCGGGCTTTGAAGACTTCGAATTTGCTTTCTGTCTTGACTACGGGCCAGCTATTGTTGCTTTCGTCGATATCGGCGGTTTCCCGATTGGGGTCCAGCTTGATACTCGCGACCTCTTTGTCTTTTGCAAAGACCTTTGTAACGTGGCTCTCATTCTTACGCCAGACCTGGGCGGGGATGCGTTCAACTTCTTTAGTGCCGTCCGTATAGGTCCATTCGATGATGATCGGCATGACAAGACCGCCTTTATTGCTGAACTGCAGTTCGTAGAACTGTTTGGATTTGAATTTCTCCCGGGTGGCGTCGTCCATCGGCTCGTCGGGCATGGTATTACGTCCCATGGGGATCCCTTCGATATGTTGCGGATATTTTGTCGTATCGTAGGGGATAAGGCCGCGGGTATATTTCCAGTAGAAATCATGCAGTGATGTATCGGCGTCCGTGGGGAAGTGGATGCTCGAATCTTCCCGATTGCGTACCTTGGAAATATCCGTCGGGAATTTTCCGTCGGGCAGCGGTTTGTCGATGCCGGCCATGACGGTCGTATCCTTTCTGCGGGGAGCGGTCTCGAAGTCAGGCACCAGATGTTTCACGCTATCGAGGGAAATATCCACGGGTTCGATGCCGTAGAACCAGCCGCGCCAGTACCAGTCCAGATTCTCGGCGCTGGCGTCATTCATGGTGCGGAAAAGGTCGGCGGGTGTAGGATGCTTGAAGGCCCAGCGGCGCGCATATTCCTTAAAGGCATAGTCGAAAAGCTCCCGGCCCATAACGGTCTCGCGCAGGATATTCAGGGCGGTAGCGGGCTTGGTATAGGCGTTCGGGCCGAATTGGACGATATTCTCCGAGTTGGTCATGATAGGCTCCAACTGATCCTTCGGCAATTTCATATAGTCTACGATAGCCCAGCCCGGACCTTTGCCGCGAACGGGGAAATGGTTGTCCCAGCGCTCTTCGGTCAGGTATTCCACGAAGGAGTTAAGGCCTTCGTCCATCCAGCTCCACTGGCGTTCATCACTGTTGATGATCATGGGGAAGAAGTTGTGACCGACTTCATGGATAACGACGCCGAGCATTCCGTATTTGGTAGCCTCGCTATAAGTACCGTCCTTTTCCGTCCGGCCGAAATTGAAGCAGATCATCGGATATTCCATCCCGTTTGATGCCTCAACGCTCTGCGCGACGGGGTAAGGAAAGGGGATGGTAAAGTGAGAATAGGTCTTGATGGTATGGGCGACGACCTTAGTGGAGAACCTCCGGTAGAGGTTATATGCCTCTTTGCCGTAGTAGCTCATGCACATCACTTTCTTTCCTTCTACGTAGGCCGGCATGGCGTCCATGACGAATTTGCGGGAAGAGCCCCAGGCGAAGTCCCGGACGTTGTCGGCCTTGAAGATCCAAGTCTTCTTAGCCTTATTCTTTTTCACTTCGGATGCTTTGGCTTCGGCGAGCGTGACGATCTCCACCGGCTCCTTAGCCGTCTGGGCCTGCTGCCAGCGGCCGAATTGAGCCGGGGTAAGCACCTGCTGGTAGTTTTGACACTGGCCGGTGGCGCCAATGACATGGTCTGCCGGT
Organism: Puia sp.; assembly: GCA_035948015.1. GTDB lineage: Bacteria > Bacteroidota > Bacteroidia > Chitinophagales > Chitinophagaceae > Puia. The sequence goes on along the minus strand of DASZJO010000123.1, from coordinate 625 downwards.
ACGGTCATCTTCACATTGAAGTTCCCGAATGTCAGCGCGAATTCGCCGCGTCCGGTGAACTGATTGTTCTGCCAGCCCTGGAAATCGCTATACACGCAAAGGCGGGGATACCATTGGGTCATGGTAAACAAGTAATTGCCGTCTTCCGGAAAATATTCATATCCGCCGCGACCGCCGACTGTCTTACGGTCGGTGATCTTGTAATTCCAATCGATCTTGAAAATGAATTTCTGGCCGGGTTTCAACGGGGTAGGTAACTCCACTCGCATCATCGTTTTATTGATCGTGTAGTGGAGCGGTTTGCCGAGGGCGTCGGTCATTTTGAGGATATGGTCCCCATTGTCATTTGGTTCCGATTCGCTTTCGACGCGGCTGAGCATCTGGTCGCTGACAACGTGTGGAAGGGAGCTGGCATCCTGGTAATTAGCGTTGTATTTGGAGCTGTGCTGATTTTCATCGAGCTGCATCCAGAGATAGGTCAATTCGTTGGGGGAATTGTTGAAGTAAGTGATGGTCTCCGAGCCGGTGAGCAGCAGTTTGCCCTCATCCAGGTCGCAGGTGATATCATAGTCGCAGCGCTGTTGCCAGTACTTGGGGCCCGGAGCGCCGCTGGCGGTACGATATT
>DASZJO010000122.1:0-17255 GCA_035948015.1 Puia sp. | reverse complement strand
CATGCAATGGGTATTGATCGACTATGTGAATGTGGTCGTCCACGTCATGCTGCCGGAAAGCCGCCGATTTTACAAGCTTGAAGATATGTGGAGCGACGCCCCCCTGGAGAATTATGGAAACTAGAAAGGTCGGGAGACTGGCAATTTAACATGTTATTTTGCCGTTTCATGGTTTTTTTTGAACCTTTTTACCTTATAATCCTTTATTTATTAATATTTAGAAAACAACACGCATCTATTCAAAATGCCACCCGAAGATTTGAAACAAAACGATAAAAACAACTTTCCCAGGTTCAGGCCCAGGGGAGACGACGACAATGGTCAGCGGAAAGGGCCTAAATTCAGCATATATTGGATATGGGGCATCATCGCAGCCGTTCTGATCGGCTTTAACCTGTTCGGAACCTTTGCGCCTGATGCGCATCCCGTCGACGAGTTCGAGTTTCGCAAGAACATGTTGTCCCAGGGGGATGTGGAGAAGATCGACCTCATCTCCAACAAAAATATTGTCAGGATTTACATCAAACATGACAGTCTTACAAAACCCTACTATCAGAAATACCTCAACAAGAATTCCTGGCCGGGCGGTATAAGCAAGGACGGGCCTCAGTTTGAGTTCAAGGAAGTGGATGTTAAGGAATATGAAAAGGTCCTGCGGGATTATTTTGAAAAGAACCCCGGCCTTGAAGTAGCCGTCTTTACGAAACCGGAGGGGGAATGGTTCGGTCCCCTGCTCAATTTCCTGCTGCCGCTGCTCATTATTATCCTGATCTGGGTCATGCTCATGCGAAAAATGGGCGGTCAGGCGGGCGCTGGTGGTCCGGGAGGGATCTTCAATATCGGTAAATCCAAAGCCACCTTATTCGACAAGGGGACGAAAGTCACGATAACATTCAACGATGTAGCGGGATTAGACGAAGCCAAGGTCGAGGTGATGGAGATCGTCGATTTCCTGAAGAATCCCAAAAAGTATACTGCGCTCGGCGGTAAAATTCCGAAGGGCGCGTTGCTGGTAGGTCCTCCCGGGACGGGTAAGACTCTGCTGGCAAAAGCAATGGCTGGTGAGGCCCAGGTACCTTTCTTTTCGATGAGTGGTTCCGACTTCGTCGAGCTGTTCGTCGGGGTTGGCGCCAGCAGGGTGCGCGACCTGTTTAAGCAGGCCCGGGAAAAGGCGCCTTGTGTCATTTTTATCGATGAGATCGACGCCATCGGGCGGGCACGTGGTAAAAACGCGATCATGAGCAACGACGAGCGGGAAAGTACGCTCAATCAGCTGCTCGTCGAGATGGACGGTTTTGGCGGGGACAGCGGGATCATCGTCCTGGCTGCTACCAACCGTCCTGACGTGCTGGATACTGCGCTCCTGCGTCCTGGCCGCTTCGATCGTCAGATCTCGATCGACAAGCCAGACCTGAAAGGCCGGGAAGCGATCTTCAAGGTCCATCTAAAGCCGATCAAAATATCCAGCAAGCTGGACATTCATAAGCTGGCGGAGCAGACGCCCGGATTTGCGGGTGCGGATATCGCCAATGTCTGCAATGAAGCTGCGCTTATCGCTGCCCGTAAAGGGAAGGAGGTCGTAGAAATGGAAGACTTCCAGGATGCAGTGGACCGGGTGATCGGAGGTCTGGAGAAGAAGAACAAGATCATTTCGCCGGACGAAAAGAAGATCATTGCGTATCACGAGGCCGGACACGCCATCTGCGGCTGGTACCTGGAGCATGCTTATCCCCTGCTGAAGGTGACCATAGTGCCCCGCGGAGTTGCGGCCCTTGGCTACGCACAATACACCCCGAAAGAGCAATACCTGTATAACACGGATCAGCTGTTTGACCAGATCTGTATGACACTGGGGGGCAGGGCGAGTGAAGAATTGAACTTTGGGAAGATATCTACCGGCGCTCAGAATGACCTGCAACAGATCACGAGGATCGCTTATTCCATGGTCACCGTATATGGTATGAACGATAAGATCGGGAATATCAGCTTTTACGATCCGCAGGCGGAGAATACATTCACCAAGCCCTATTCGGAAGAGACGTCCCGGATGATCGATGAGGAGGTACGGAAGCTGATCGACAAGGCGTATGAGGCGACCAAACATCTGCTGACGCTCAAGAGCCGTGAAGTAGAATTGCTGGCCGAGGCCCTGCTCCTGAAAGAGGTCTTATTCCAGAGCGATGTCGAAGCGCTGATCGGAAAGCGGCCTTATGAGGAAAAGAGGGCGCTGGATGTGACCGACCACGAGAGCAATGGGGTGCCGCCGGCGGTGGTCGTTCCGCCTGCCACTGAAGAAGTTAAATAAGCATGCCTGATGAACGTTTCATCCGGAAAGGAAAATATCTTAAAGAAGATCAGGAAGGCGTTGAGTGAATCAACGCCTATTCCTTTTCCTCAAAGCGAGGGCCATAACTCTGTCTTCCAGCCCTCCCACCAGGAACTGGAGGTCGAATTTGCGGAGCAGTTCACCAAGCTTCAGGGGAAGTTCGTCTTTTGCATCGATCCGGGCGAACTTGTCATGCAGCTCACGGCGCTGGCGGGTCATCAAAGCTGGAAGAAAATCGTTTGTCGCGAGGAGAAGCTTCAGGGCCTGTTGAAGGCAAACGGATTCTCCGCATTCACGGATACCGGTTTGGCGGATTGCGATGCGGCGATTACGAGTTGTGAAGCGTTGATAGCCCGGACAGGCAGCATAGTAATGAGTACAGGTGGCGGCAATGCGAGTGGTCGTACAGTCAGCGTCTATGCACCGGTGCATATTTGCATTGCCTGGTCGGATCAGCTGGTATACGATATCAAGGACAGCCTGGTCGCTTTGAAAGAAAAATATCATCAGCAGCTCCCCTCCCTTATCACGCTTGCTACCGGCCCCAGCCGGACCGCGGATATCGAAAAGACCCTTGTTGTCGGGGTGCACGGCCCCCGGGAAGTCTATCTTTTCCTGGTGGACAAGCGCTGAGGAACAACAAAACAACAAGATCGTATATTCGCGCATGCAAATCCCTTCCGGAAAAAAGATCTATTTTCTCTCAGACTTTCATCTGGGCGCAGCCGATCATGCCGGCAGTCTCGCCCGCGAGCGGAGGATCGTGGCTTTCCTGGAGCGGATCCGGCAGGATGCGGCAGTCATCTTTATCGTCGGGGACCTGTTCGATTTCTGGTATGAATACCGGACGGTCGTCCCCAAGGGATATACCCGCATCCTGGGGAAGATGGCAGAGCTCACCGACAGCGGTATCCCTTTACATTTTTTTACCGGCAATCATGACATGTGGATGAGCGGCTATTTTGAGCAGGAGCTTGGGATACCCGTTTATCATGAACCCCGGACATTCGAATTCAACGGCAGGAAATTCTATATCGCCCATGGCGATGGGCTTGGGCCGGGGGACCACGGGTATAAGTTTCTCAAGAAGATCTTTAGGAACAAGGCTTGCCAATGGCTATTCGGCATTTTTCCCCCGGCGGTCGGGGTTGGTTTGGCAGGCTGGCTAAGCCGGCGCAGCAGGGCGGTCACCGGGCAGGTTGACGAATTGTTCCTGGGGGAAGAGAAGGAATGGCTGATCGTCTACAGCAAGGAGGTGTTGCAAAAGGATCATTTCGATTATTTCATTTTTGGCCATCGCCATTTGCCGATCGACTATGCCCTGGGAAAATCCGGCAGCCGGTATATCAATTTAGGTGACTGGATCCGTTATAATACTTATGCGGTATTCGACGGTGATCAACTGTCCTTGCTGGCCAATACCCCCGAAACCGCTGCAAAAATTGTTCGACGTTGAAGTATTTGGAAAAAATATGCTGGTTGCTCCTGCTGCTCCCGGGTCCTCAGGTTATGGCGCAGGAAGCTCCGATGTCCGGTGCCGGGGTGTCGGGCTTTGTGCTGACCCTGACCATCTCCCAGGATATTGTGGATTTTAGTGTCGACAACCTCGGCAATATTTATGTGATCAACGGGGAGAATCAGCTTAAAAAGATCAGCCCGCGGGGGGATTCGCTTGCGGTTTTCAATGACGTCCGGCGGTACGGCAAGATCGGGTCGATCGACGTCACCAATCCGCTCAAGATCCTGGTATACTACCGCGACTTCACCACCATTATCGAGCTCGACCGCTTCCTGAATATTATCAACACCATCGATCTCCGGATACAAAATATCCTGCAGGCTAAGGCCGTCGGGCTTGCGTATGATAACAATGTCTGGGTTTTTGATGAGCTGGATGCGAAGCTAAAGCGGATCGGCGACGATGGATCCCTTGTGGACCAGTCCACGGATTTCCGGCAATTGTTCGATACGGTCCCGGACCCTGTCTCGGTCTGCGATCGCGATGGGCTCGTTTATCTCTATGATACTGCAAGGGGGGTTTATATATTCGATCACTATGGTACGCTCAAGACTCATCTGGACTTTTCCGGCTGGAAGGACTTCGATGTGATAGGCAAGAATATGCTTGGGCGGGACGAGAAGAAATTCTATCGTTACCAGCAGTCGACGCTTAACCTGCAAGAAGAACCTATTCCGGCAGCCTATCGGGGCGCCAGTCATATCCACATCACTTCGATGGTCATCTACGTGTTAAAAAAGAGCGGGCTTGAGGTCTACTCGCGGAAATAGCGGGGCGGGGCGTTTTCGACCGTGAAGGTAGGAAAGTGATTACAGTTGCGCCTTCCATTCGAGGAGGAAGTTTCGGATCTGCTGCAGCCGTTCGATGACTTCGAAACGTTCCTTCGCCTTTTTGTTATTGCGCAGGAATTCCTTGGCGCCTTCGATGGTATATTTCTTTTGGCGCAGCAAATGGTAGATCAGGTGGAGGTTTTTGATATCGACGGGGCGGAAATACCGGTCGCCCTTTTTATTTTTGCGGGGTTGAAGGATGTCGAATTCGGTCTCCCAGTAGCGAAGGAGGGATTGGTTGACTTTGAACATTTCGGAGACCTCCCCCATCGTGTAGTATTGTTTGCTGAACAGCACTTCGTCGGCGGGGACCTTGATAAGGTCCGCTTCTGCAGTAACCTGTTTGAGGGATTTACGGCCGCGTTTGGAAGGGCCGGTTTTGACGGCGGCCTTGACTGCGGGCCCCGCGGCGGTCGGCGCGGGTTCTATTATGGCGGGTTTTATTATAGATATTGCGGTTGGTGCGAGTTCTGCTATGGGAGAGGCGGCCGCTGCCGTGGCTTGGGTTAGGGTGATTGGCTCCGCTGCGGTCGGTGTAGCCTGGAACAAATCTCCATTGCCGTCCGGGAGTGCCGATTGCTTGTACGCCTTCACGCGCACCCCGACGCCTGCCGAGGCGAGATATTGACCGTCCAGCTGGCTGGTACTGCCATTGGCATCCGGGGACGGGGAAGGATCTTTTTCCTCCCCGTCAAAATCCAGCGGTATTTGAGGTATCGGTTTATGCATTCGGGTTATTCGGCTCAAAAATCGTTCCTGTAATTTGTCTATCGGTTAACCGGGCTCTGCCGGCTGCAATTGAAATTAATCAAAACTTTGATTGCTTGATGCAGCCAGTTTCAGCAGCCGGTCATATTGTTCAGGGCTGATGTCGTTATAAAAATAATACACCGGGTCTACGGGGTCGCCGTTACGGTGGACCTCATAGTGGCAGTGCGGTCCGGTGCTCTTGCCGGTGCTGCCAACCCAGCCGATCACTTCGCCGCGAATAACCTTCTCGCCGGCCTTTACTTTTACCCGGAACATGTGCCCATAGAGAGTTCCGTAGCCATAGCCGTGGTTGATGACCACATGATTACCGTAGCCGTTCCCGGTATTGCCGGCCACTTCCACCGTACCATTGGCAGTGGCGTAGATGGGCGTCCCCTGTGGAGCCGCAAAGTCAAGTCCGGCATGGAATTTTGTAGTTTTATATACGGGGTCTATGCGGTAGCCAAAGCCGGAGGCTATCCGGCTGAGGTCCTTGTTGCTGACTGGCTGGATGGCCGGAGTGCAGGCCAGCAGTTGTTCCTTATTCTTTATGAAGCCGTCGATCTGCGTGTAGGATTTTGCCTGGGCGCTCATCCGGGCAGTCAGAAGGTTCAGCGTGTCTACGATGGAAGTGTATAGGTTCTCCTGGTCCATGCCCTGGACCATCTTGATCTCCTGTTCCAGTTGGCTCGCTTTTGCGCGGGCGCTGTCGGGGATGGGCGTAGCTTCAAAAATCGCCCTGTAGACATTATTATCTCTTTTTTCCAGTTCGCCCATCTGCTCTTGAAGCTGTTTGACCTTTTCGTTCAGGACATAGTAATTGTCTTGAAGGGCTTCATTCCGCGCTTTCAACCTGAGCTCATTGGCGGAAGGGAACCACTTGAAGGCTATCGCTACCAGGATTACTGCCGTTACGAGGGAGGCAGACATGAATCCCAGCACCCGCAACAGGGTAACCCGCAAGGGCGTCTCCAACTTTTCGTATCGGAGGGTATTGGTGTTATAGTAATATTTGATCTTCTTCATGCGGCAACGGTGGCCTCCGAGCTGTTCGGGCTGTTTGTTTCATGGGTAGAACGTTAAAACAGCCTGATTTGGTGTACCTTTGCACGGCTGTAAATTAAAAGCTGGGCGCACAAATATAGCTGGTGCGGGCCAAATTACAACCAAAGATTGTTCCGTTTTATGATGACCAGTGCCGAAATAAGAAAGAAATTCCTGGATTTTTTCGTGTCGAAAGGGCATACGATCGTTCCTTCGGCCCCCATCGTGATAAAGAATGATCCCACCCTAAAATTCACCAATGCCGGGATGAACCAGTTCAAGGACTATTTCCTGGGCAACCGGAAAGCTCCTTATCCGAGGGTGTGCGATACCCAGAAATGTCTGCGCGTCAGCGGTAAGCATAACGACCTGGAAGAGGTGGGGGTTGACACCTACCATCACACGATGTTCGAAATGCTGGGCAACTGGAGTTTTGGCGACCCTGCCAATCCGGCTGCCGGATATTTCAAGAAAGAGGCGATCGGATGGAGTTGGGAGCTGCTGACGGAAGTTTATGGCATCCCGAAGGACCGGCTATATGTCACCGTTTTTGAAGGCGATCCCGGTGAAGGGCTGTTGGCCGATAAGGAGTCATCGGAGGAATGGAGCAAATGGATCGGAGCGGAAAGGATATTGCCCGGTAAAAAGAAAGATAATTTTTGGGAGATGGGGGATACGGGACCCTGCGGGCCCTGTACGGAGATCCATGTGGATTGCCGCACGGATGCGGAACGGTTGCTTATCAACGGCGCGGCGCTGGTCAACAACGATCATCCTCAGGTCATCGAGATTTGGAATGACGTTTTTATTGAGTTCAATCGTCTGAAGGATGGCAGTCTTCAACCACTCCCGGCCCGTCACGTCGATACGGGCATGGGTTTCGAACGCCTGGTCCGGGTGTTGCAGGGCAAGCACTCCAATTACGACACCGATCTGTTCATGGGTACTATCGCTGCGATCGGAAAGATCGTGCGAAAGGCTTATGCGGCTGACGACTCTAAAGCTTCGGTGGCTTTTCGGGTCATTGCGGACCATATCCGCGCGATCAGTTTTACAATCGCAGACGGTCAGCTCCCTTCTAATACGGATGCCGGTTATGTGATCCGCCGCATCCTCCGTCGGGCTGTACGTTATTATTATTCCTACCTTGATTATAAGCAGCCGCTGCTTTTTCAGTTGGTGCCGGTGGTGGCGGGGCAGTTCAAAGATGTTTTTCCGGAGCTCCATCAGCAAGCCGACTTTATTTCCAAGGTGGTGAAGGAGGAGGAGGAGGCGTTCCTGCGGACATTGGAGAAGGGATTGAAGAAGATCGACGAATTTTTTCAGGAAATAAGAGATCTACGCCAGAAAAACGGTCTTCCCGAATATAAAATGTATTCGGATGATCCCGATTCAATAGATAAGGGCTCAAATGAGCTATATCCATTTGATTTTAGTGGCAAATTGGCATTTGAATTATATGACACCTACGGTTTTCCCTTCGATTTGACAAAACTAATATTGTCACAGAATAGTATTGGTTTTGATTTTAAAATTGACGAGAAAAGTTTCGATATGGAGATGCAACGGCAAAAGACCCGTTCCCGTGCGGCGACTGCCTTAGATACGGAAGACTGGATTGTCCTGATTGATAATCCCCTGACTGAATTTGTGGGCTATGATATGCTGGAAATAAACAGTAAGGTCGTAAAATACCGCAAGATTAAAACAAAGGGGAAGGAATCCTGGCAACTGGTGTTGGAGGCAACACCGTTCTATGCAGAGAGCGGCGGACAGGTGGGTGACACAGGAATCTTACAATTCGATCAGGAGATAGTTGAAGTAACGGATACAAAAAAGGAGAATGATCTTATAGTACATTTTACTGACAAAATCCCTCTAAATATTGATACTGAAGTAATTGCAAAAGTAAATCCTGATAAAAGAAAAGCCATTGAAGCACATCATTCGGCAACACATTTACTACATGCAGCCTTGCGAAAAGTAATAGGAACACATGTAGCTCAGAAGGGCTCCTTAGTGAATGAAGAACATTTGCGTTTTGATTTCTCCTCTTCTACCGTTTCGGATGACGAATTAAAGAAGGTAGAAACAATTGTAAATGAAAAGATTAGGGAGAATATTCCAATTGTTATTAAGGAAATGCATAAAGATGAAGCCATTAAAATGGGAGCCATGGCTTTGTTTGGAGAAAAATATGGAAATATCGTAAGGGTAGTTATTATTGATCCGAATTATTCTGTTGAATTATGTGGGGGTACGCATGTCGGAAGAACCGGCGATTTAGGTTTTTTTATAATTACCCAGGAAACGGCCATAGCGGCCGGTGTCAGACGAATAGAGGCAAAGGCTGCCAAAGCAGCGTTTGAATATTTACATGAATATCTGGTAGATCCATTTGAAAAAATCAAAAAAATTACAAAAAGGAAATCAAAGGATGCACCTATTGCTGTTGAAGGTTTTATTGCGGAGATTAGTGAATTAAAAAAGAGTTTGGAGAAGATGGAGTTACGCCAGTTGAAAGATATCTACACAAAATTATTAGGCAAAGTTCAACTTATAAACGGGGTGAGTTTTATAGGGGAGATCGTTGATGTGGATAATGTTGAGGCACTGAAGAAACTCTGTTTTGATTTAAAAAATGAATTAAAAGATTATGTAGTGGTCCTGGCTGCTAATATCGGAGGAAAGGCTAACGTCGCGGTGCTCCTCGATGAAAAGGTGACAGAGACCAGGAATCTCCAAGCTCCAACCATTGTCAAGGAACATATAGCACCCCTGATCAGAGGCGGCGGCGGCGGGCAAAAGACTTTGGCTACCGCTGGGGGTCAGGATGCAAGCAATTTGCCGCAGGTGATTGAAAGAGTAAAGAGTTTGTTGAAAAATTGACAAAATCTTCGGAGCTGGATTTTATATCTTGCAGCAGTGAGCAAGATATATCGACTATACGGCGCATTGGTGTTAAACGCGACAGGAAAAAAGGAAGATGCAATGGCCGCTCCCGTTAAAACTGCAGAAATACGGCGGCACCAGCACCAGTTTGAATTTGATTTTATTTCGATTTCCAGGAAGTTTGTTGTTTACAAGATCTATCTCGGGAATCAACCGGATATTATTCAAGGTTTGGTTGCCTTCAGATATCAAAAAGACTATCTCGATTGCGTTAATATGGAGATTAATGTATTTAACAAGCATGGAATATCCCTGTATTCCGGGGTAGGCAAGTGCATGGTAGCTCTTTGTTGCAAAATTTCAATAGATAATGGCTCTGATGGGTATATTTCGTTTGAAGCAAAAAATCGGTTAATCCCTTATTATCAAAGACTGGGTGCCAAAAGAATCGGCAGCAGTTCCAGGATGTTTTTAGATGATACGGCAGCCCAAAAATTAGTTGACTTATACTTTTAATTTTGTATATTTATCGGATGAAAAGTGTGACAAAAAAAAGGGTTAAAAAGCTCTCTTACACTCCCGAAAACGTCGGCGGAGGCTGCATGACTGGAAGAGTTATGACTGACGCCGAAACAAAAAAGGTCTCCTCTTTTATTGCTCAATATAAGGCGACTAAGAAGCCTTTCTCTCCTTCCAAGCCCAAATCCTAACTCGGCCACCGCAGCGATAGCATGTATATTCCCCTCTCCCTCCCGGATCCCGATCTTCTGACAACCCTCGTCTCCATATCCATGCCCTTCGGTAAATACAAAGGCACCCTGCTTTGCGACCTGCCCGTTTCCTACATCGAATGGTTCCATCGAGAAGGCTTCCCCAAAGGAAAGCTGGGAATGCTCCTGGCTACTATTTATGAGATCAAAATCAATGGGTTGGAAAATCTTCTGGAACCCATAAAAAAACGGAGCATTTAATTTTCGCCCGGCGAGCCTGCCCACCAGCCAGATTTAGGTAATGACATAAATTGTTACACTAACCAAAAAAGACAAAGAAGGCGCGTCCCTCAAAGGATATAGTGCTACCTGAAAAGGATATTAAGGTAGAACCGGGCCAACTTACCTTTTTTACTTGCTCTTAAAAAGGTAATTACAAAAAAGCCAAAATAGTATGATTTGCTCCTACCAAATCTTGTTGGCAATTAGATAATTTCTGACTTTGTTGTACTCATCAGGTAATGGAGCGCGCAAATCAGCGTCCGGCACAACTGGATAAATAACAAGCATGAGCCTCATTAATCCCTTTGTTCCAATACTATCTGTATAATGTATTTTCAGAAACGCAAGAGACCTGTCTACTGATTGGAGTTGAGACGGTCTCATACCGTAAGACATTTCGTAAGCCTCATTGCAATGAATTTCCTGATCTGGAAGAAATTCGCTTGCTCCCCCCAAAGCAAGGAATAGGTTATCAGCCCTAAAATTGACTAGAAAAAATGTATCAGAGATACTAATGGCAGTGTAACCCCCGGTGTTGGCAACCCAAATGCTAATTGCAACCGAATCCTTAGTACTTGTAGATCGAAGTATGGCAGAATGTGGTATGATAGCGGAATTTGGGGCAAGTCTAACTTTGGCTGGCGATCTGGGAGTAGGTGTAATATTTTGGTTTATTTCTTTCTTGTTGATAATCGGTCCTTTATTTTCCTTGATAATAATCGTGGTTTGGGGAAAAGCACTAAAGGCGAGAGAAACAAAGCCGCTCATAAGGAAAAATATTCTGTATGACATTGGGGATAGGTTGATAGTCTGAAATTACAACCTATTTAAGTACGATGGGCGCGTTGTTGGTTTTTATGTTTATCTCCTTATGGTTATCGTTATAAACCGAGACGGTATCTTTCTGCGATTTAGCCGCCTCATTTGTAGGGGTTGATACTTTTAGAAAAGGGCTTTCCACACTTTTGCCTTGATTCCCCCATATGATTGACACGCCTAGAATGACCCCTATGAATAGTATACTGCTTAGTACGATAATAAGGGTGATGGGCCTAGATTTCTTATTCTCCATAGCTCTGTTCCCGTCGACTTTTATATCCATATTCATACCCATAAACCCGAATTTTCAGGCTAAAGATACAAAAGGATGGGTTATATAAATATATCATTGCCATCGCGTTCATTGGTCGCGATTGCGGCTGCTGGTATTGTGGCATGCGCCTTAGTGATATGGGAGGTATTTGAGTTTTTTTGGAAACTGCTTTGCGGCGGTTGAAGACCCTCTTAAATAAAGTGGTGATTTTTAACATGATTTAGGTTTTACTGTAACATTGTATGTCATTACCCAGATTTAACATTTCCGAAAGTTTTCGTATGTCCGGGAATCCCCTTATATTTGATCTACGAAGATCGACGTAGATAAAAAACACATTTATTTATCCCAAAAATCACCACTGATGAAACAGCATCTCCTACGGATCATGGGCCTGGCTATCCTGGCTCTGTTCGTCCAGACCTCAGGCTTTGCCCAGGACAGCCAGGATAAGGACGACAATAGTTCCCGGCGGGAAGACGAGATCATAATCCGGCATAGGGGCGGTAAAGACGCCAAGGTCACCATCGAGATAAAGGATGGCGATGTCCTGGTCAACGGCAAGCCGGTTTCGGAATATGAGGACAGCACGCTGTCCGTACACCGGCGGAAGGTCAGTCGTTATGAGAATAGCTTTACCTATTCTCCGGATATGGCTCCTTTTGCTATGGGACAGGGCTTTTCGAGTGGCGATGGAGCAATCGGGAGCTTCAATAACGATCTCATCCGTGAAAACCGCGCCCAACTGGGTGTAAACACCGAAAAAACCGGCGAAGGTAAAGGGGTAAAGGTCACACAGGTCGTCAAAGGCAGCGCGGCCGAGAAGATCGGGTTGAAGCCCGGCGATATCATTACCAAAATAGACGACGAGGAAATTGGGGAACACCACTCGCTGTCCGGCACGATCGGCGAGCATCAGCCCGGCGACAAGGTTACGGTCACTTATGTGCGGGACGGCAAGGAGCAAAAGGTAACGGGCGAACTCGGAAAGGCCAAGGATATGGTGCCCGAAGCGATGAAAGTGTATAAGTTCCAAATGCCGGAGATGATGTCGGACATGAAGGCACTTCCTCCGGGCAACTGGCCGAAGGAATTCCACGAATATTTCGGCAACTCCCTGAAGTTCGGTATCCGCGCGCAGGATGCGGAAGACGGTAAGGGAGTGAAGGTGTTGGAAGTCGATGACGAATCCACGGCGGCAAAGGCTGGCATCAAAGAAGGGGATATCATCACCCGGTTCGACGGGAAAGAGATCAATTCGGTGACGGCGTTGACTGAAGCGGCACACGCTGCCAGGGAGAAGATCAGCGTAAAGGTCAGCATTTTGCGCGACGGCAAGGCGCAGGAGATTGAGGTTAAGGTACCGAGAAGGCTGCGGACCGCCGACTTGTAATCTCCGTCCAGCCCGCTTATTTTAGGCAAGTCGTCGATAAAGTTTAAATTTGCGGGATGCGGAGCGATAAAGCATACGAAATAGTCGTAGGGTTGGAAGTGCATGCCCAATTGCTTACCCGGACGAAATTGTTCTGCGGCGATAGCGCTACCTTCGGGGGCGAACCCAATACTCATATCAGTCCTGTCACGCTTGGCTATCCGGGTGCTTTGCCGCGGCTGAATGGCCAGGCGGTTGAATATGCGATCCGGATGGGGCTGGCTTGTCATTCCGAGATCGAGAGGACCAATTATTTTGCCCGCAAGAACTACTTCTATCCCGACCTTCCAAAAGGATACCAGATCTCGCAGCATACCACGCCGGTCTGCAAGGGCGGACGGGTTACCATCCGGACAGCGGGGGGGCAGCGGGAGATCAGGCTTAACCGCATCCACCTGGAAGAAGATGCCGGCAAGAGCGTTCACGACGTCGATCCTTCGAATACCCTGGTCGATCTTAACCGTGCGGGGGTGCCGTTGATCGAGATCGTAACGGAGCCGGATATCCGTAGTGGTGAAGAAGCCCATGTTTATCTCACCGAGTTGCGCAAGATCCTCCGGTACCTGGAGATCTGCGACGGCAATATGGAGGAAGGTTCAATGCGCTGCGACGCCAACGTGTCGGTTCGGCCGGTTGGGGTAAAGACATTGGGGACCAAGGTCGAAGTGAAGAACCTGAATTCCATCCGTCATGTTCGCCGGGCCATCGAATTCGAAGGGGAGCGGTTGATCGGGATGCTGGAGAAAGGGGAGGAGGTGCAGCAGCAAACAAGGAGCTTCGATGCCGCCACGGGAACAACATTTGCTTTGCGGACGAAAGAAGAAGCCAATGACTACCGGTATTTTGCCGATCCCGATCTGCCGCCATTCGAAGTGACCGATGAATTTTTGGCGAAGGTCAAAGAATCTCTTCCCGAGCTGCCGGAACAGTTGATCGCGCGGTTCCAGCGGGAACTACAGCTGCCGGAATACGATGCGCGTGTCATCTGTGATGACAAGGATGCTGCTGCGTGGTTTCAAATGCTCATCGGCCATACTGCCAACTATAAGGCGGCCGCCAATTGGCTATTGGGGCCGGTAAAATCGAGCCTGAACGAAAAGGGGCTGGCGTGGAAGGACCTACCGGTTACTCCTGCGGCGCTGGCGCGGCTGATGCGAGGGGTCGAGGAAGGCAAGCTGAGTTTTTCCATCGCGGCGGAACGCATCTTTCCCGTGCTGCTGGAGCAGCCGGATCGCGACCCGATGGAGATCGCCGCTGCGCAGAACCTTATACAAAGTTCGGATACCGCGGAGATCGAAGCCTGGATCGACCAGGCATTGGCGGGGATGCCCGACAAGGTCTCGGAATATAAAAAAGGAAAGAAAGGGCTGATCGGCCTATTCGTCGGAGAGGTCAAAAAGATCTCCAAAGGAAAGGCGGACCCGAGGCTGACTAATCAATTATTAATGGAAAAACTGGAAAATTAATATGCAGAAAAGATTTTTATGGACGACCCTGGGTTGTGCCGCTATGCTGCTGATCGCATCCTGTCAGACCGGAAAAAAGAGCGGTTTTACGGTATCAGGGACCTATGAGAATGCCGATAAGCTGGCCGCTGTGGCCGGCCCCATTTCAAAGGTGTTTTTGCTTCAGATCTCGTTTGCCAATCGCGAGCCACGACTTCTCGATTCTGCCCGCATTATCGGAGGCCGGGGCAAATTCACGCTGAATGCAAATGCAAAAACACAAGGGATATATGAGGTAGTGTTTGGGAATAACCTTATCGATGTCCCTCTTGTCAACGACGCCCCGAAAGTCATGCTCAATGTCGACCTGGGGAAGAAGGATGATTTCTATGATGTCAGGGGCTCGGAAGCCAGCACTCAGCTGAGGGACCTGATCAACGGTTTTGGCAAGAAGAATTTCGATGCGGAAAAGTGCGCCATCTCTGCCGATAGCCTAAGGCGGGCCAACGCCCCGGACTCGGCCCTGGAAGCGGCTACAAAGATGGGCGACCTTGCCATCCAGGACCTCAATACGTATCTCCGGCAATTTATCAACGGCAGCCCCAACCCTACTGTTGCGGCCGTCGCGCTCACATTGGGTTCACACAGCTTTTCAAAGAGCGACTTCGAGCTGACGCTGGCCGATCTGGTGAAGAAATATCCCGGTAACCGCGTCATCCAGGAGTTGAAACAGGGATATGAACAGGAGGCAGCTCAACTGGCGCAACAGCAAGGCCAGGAAACCGACTGGGTGGGCAAACAGGCCCCTGACTTCTATTTGCCGGATGCCGATGGGAACACGGTTTCGCTTACCTCCTTTCGCGGCAAATACGTGCTCGTTGACTTCTGGGCCAGCTGGTGCGGGCCGTGCCGGGCCGAGAACCCGAATGTGGTAAAGGTCTATCGTGAATTCAGGAACAAGAAGAATTTTGCGATCCTTGGGGTGTCGCTCGACAAGGACAAGGGTGAATGGCAGAAGGCAGTCCAGGATGACGGGCTTGCGTGGAAGCAGATCAGTGACCTGAAATATTGGAACAGCAAGGCAGTTTCGACGTTCCAGTTCCAGGCGATCCCTTTTAATCTCCTGATCGATCCGGACGGGAAGGTCATTGCGAGCGCGCTGCGCGGGGATCAACTGGAGAATAAGCTCAAAGAGGTGCTGAACTAAGATTTTGCGGACACTGTCCGCGAAATTATAAAAGCCTCATAGTCTGACGATTATGAGGCTTTGGTGGTCCCGTCCAGAATCGAACTGGAATCAAAGGCTTCGGAGACCCTTATACTATCCGTTGTACTACAGGACCCGGTTTGGGGACGGCAAAGCTACTTAAATAAATTCAATTTGGGGGCGCAATTTTATTCAATTCGGGACGGCAAAATTCATTTCAATAGCTCATGCAGATTGGTGCTGAAGACCTTCACCGCGATCGCCAGCAGGATAACGCCGAAGAACTTACGGATCGCGATCATCCCTGCGGCGCCAAGGAGGTGTTCGAGTTTATCCATTGACTTCAGAACGATAAATATAAACAGAAGGTTCAGCAGGATGCCCAGCAGTACTACGCCGGTGTCATAATTCGCTTTAAGCGACATGATCGTCGTCAGCGTTCCCGAACCGGCGATTAGCGGAAAGGCGATCGGGACGACCACACTGGCTTTGGCATCGGGTTCGGATTTAAAAAGTTCTATTCCCAGCACCATCTCCAGTCCCAGAATAAAGATCACGATCGATCCGCCCACGGCAAATGACCGCTGGTCCACACCGAGGACTCTCAGGAATTGCTCGCCGCCGAAAAGGAAGACGATCATCAGCGCACCGGAGATCAGGGTTGCTCTTCCTTCGTGGAGCACACCGATCTTTTTCTTCAGGCCGACCAGCAGGGGAATGCTCCCGACGATGTCGATGACGGCAAAAAGGGTAAAGCTGACCGTCAATAGCTGGTTCAGATCGAAATTGAATTTCATGGCGGTTCCGGTTATTGGTAAAATGCTTTTGGCTTATGCTGTTCCTTCTCCGCGGGGGTATGATTCCAAAGGACTTCATACTCCCATCTGCCATCTGTTTCGAAAAGCCGGATAACGCAGCCGTAATGCAGGGAGAAGGCCTTGAAGCTGTCGATCAGCGGTGTGCCGGTGATCCCTGACAGGATGCTCCTGATCACCCCACCATGTGCGATGACAGCGGCACCGCCTGCCGGCCCAACTTCGCGGGTGATGGCTTCCCAGCACCGGGTCACCCGTCGGTGAAGGTCCAGGTAACTCTCTCCCCCGGGGATGCGTACCTGCACAAAATCTGCCATCCAGGGATTGACTTCTTCCGGCGGAAGCTGATCCCAGGCCCGCATTTCCCAGTCGCCGCAATGGATCTCCATCAGCTCATCCGTCAGCCGCAGCGGCTGGTCCGGAAACAGTTCCTTTGCCAGCAGGGTGCAGCGTTTCAGCGGACTGCTGTATACCAATCCGATCTTCCGGGGCAGGTGTTGCCGGATCACTGCGGTTTCGGCATGGAACGATTCTGTAACGTCCAGGTCTGTCTGGCCGTAGCACATGCCCCGGTCGATCGTCGGGGTAGTATGGCGGATGAGGTAGATCATATTTGCGGCTTAAAGGTAGCGCCAAAGAAGGATACAACCGAGGTAAACAGTGATCTCCGTTACCTGCTGGATGGCGCCGAGGCAATCGCCGGTATAACCACCGATCCATTTAAAGAACCAGTGATACATTCTATAGGTCACTGCCAGCGCCGGGATGATAACCGCCCCAAAATACCAGGGCAGCAGCGCAAACGGCGCGAGCGACAGGACGATGGCTACAATCAGGGTTGTCGGAGATATCGTTGTACCCGCCAGGGGCGGGGTCTTGCTTTTATCGGGGTCTGCGGCATAGGCGCCGG
>DASZJO010000121.1:0-4178 GCA_035948015.1 Puia sp. | reverse complement strand
GCAATATTATATAATCCGTCTTTTTGTTTGTACTTTACCGCGAAAATTTAACGCGGTGGCCTATCTCCAGCTCCTCCGACCAAAAGATTGGGCAAAAAATCTGTTCCTGTTCATTCCCCTGTTTTTCGGCCGTAAGATCTTTGACGTTGACCTGCTCTTCCACGTGTTTCTGGGCGCGATCGCCTTTTCCTTTGTAGCCAGCAGCATCTATATCATCAATGACTATCGCGACCGCGAAGACGACCGGAAACACCCGGATAAATGCAAACGGCCCCTGGCCTCCGGCGCTGTCAAGCCCTCCACCGCACTGATCATTTGCGCCCTCCTCCTGCTCGCCGGCTTCTCCCTCGCCTTCTTTATAAGAGACAAATTCCTGTTCGTCCTGCTGATCTATTTCGGGATCAACCTGGCCTATTCCCTGGGCCTGAAATCCATCTCTATCCTCGATATCATGATCCTCGCCACCGGCTTCGTACTCCGGATCAAGGGGGGCTCCGTCATTTCCTTCGTACCGCTCTCCGAATGGATCGTGATCATGGTCTTTCTGCTGGCCGTCTTCATGGCCATCGGCAAACGCCGCGACGACGTGCTGCTCAAACTAAGTTCAGGCTCCGACATGCGCAAATCCATCAAAGGCTATAACCTGGAATTCCTGAACGTGCTGCTGGCCCTCGTCTGCGCCGTTATGCTGGTGGCCTACCTGATGTATACCATGTCCCCGGTCACGATCGCCAATACCGGTTCGGACCGCCTTTATTACACCTGCGTCTTCGTGCTGGCGGGACTGATGCGATACCTGCAAATCATTTACGTCGCCGCCGATTCGGGATCGCCGACAAAAATTTTGTATAAAGACCGGTTCATCCAGATTACCCTGGTCCTATGGTTTGCCAGTTATATCCTGCTGCTGTATGTAAAAGAATTCCCGTTGTTCAAGTAAGATCATTCATTTTCGTTATGCCAAACGTTCTCATCCTCGGAGCCGGTTCTGATATTGCCGTGGCACTTGCCCGGAAATTTGCCGCTGACGGCTACGGCGTCCAGCTGGCGGCCCGCAACATCAACCGGCTTCAACCGCTGCAATCGGACCTGGCCATACGCTACAACAGCGCCTGCTCCCTCCACGAATTCGACGCGGAACGCCCCGACACCCACGCCACCTTCCTGGATTCGCTACCCTCCCTGCCCGACGTGAGCATCTCCGTATTTGGCTATCTCGGCGACCAGCAAAAGGCCGAATCGGACTGGGAAGAATGCCTTCGCATCCTCCAGGTAAACTATGTCGGCGCCGTCTCCATCCTCAATCGCATCGCGGAAAAATATGCCACCCTCGGGCACGGGACTATCGTGGGCATCAGCTCCGTAGCCGGAGAACGCGGCCGGAAAAGCAACTACCTCTATGGGAGCTCCAAAGCCGGCTTCACCGCCTACCTCTCGGGCCTCCGCAACCGCCTCTTTGCCCTGAACGTTCACGTGCTTACCGTGCAGCCGGGCTTCGTATATACAAAAATGACCGAAAACCTGAAACTGCCGGCCCCGATAACCGCCACACCGGAACAGGTAGCCACCGCCATCGCCGCGGCAGTCCGCAAAAAAAAGAATATCATCTATGTCAAATGGTTCTGGCGCTGGATCATGCTGCTGATACGCTGCATCCCCGAATCGATATTTAAAAAAATGAACCTGTGAACCGGCAAATTGCATTCCTTGACTTCGATGGGACCATCACCGGCAAAGACACCCTGCTGGAATTTATCAAATTCAGCAAAGGCAGCTTGCACTTCTATCTCGGCTTCCTGATCAATAGCCCCTGGCTCGTCGCTTACCGTGCCGGGATCATCTCGAACCAGACTGCCAAGGAACGGATCCTCACGTGGTTCTTCGGTGGCATACCCCTGGAAGTCTTCCAGGATACCTGCAACCGCTTTGCCGCCACCACCCTCCCCGGCCTGATCCGGCCAAAGGCCCTGAAGGAGATCCGCCTCCTGCAGGAACACAGCGTGGAGGTGGTCATCGTGAGCGCCTCTCCAGCCAACTGGCTATCACCATGGACCGATGAGATCGGCATAGCCCTTCTGGCTACCCGCCTCCAGACCCGCAACCATCCTTCCACTCCGCAACCCGATACCCCGGACACAGCACCACAACCCACCGCCCCCACCACCCGGCTGACCGGTAAGATCCTGGGCCGCAACTGCCACGGAGAAGAAAAGGTCCGCCGTATCCGCGAATCCTATGACCTGTCGGCTTACGACAAGATAACAGCCTATGGCGACAGTTCGGGCGACAAACCCATGCTTGCCCTCGCCAACTACACATTCTTTAAGCCTTTTCGCTGATCCGGCCAAGGATCCCCAGCGCTACATACAAAGCCGGCGAGACCAGGAACTCCACAAGATCATCCAATACCATCCTTAGTTCCACCGGCAATCGGGCGAAATAATTCTCATACAACCCGAGCAGGACCAGCACGAGCAAGAGCGAACCAAATACCATTGCCCAGAATCGCGCTGCCCAGCCAACTGCACCCTTCCTCAATCCCAGCCAACCAACGGAAAAGGTCAGGGCCACAAACACGAACTTGACTACCCGCATTTGCCGCGCAGTCATATTATAAAACGCGGAATAACGGAAATACACGTAAAAGACGGCATAGAAGACCGAAATAACGGCCAACCCTATCCAATATGCACTCTTTACATTAGCCTTCATGTACGATCGCTTTTTGGGATACGGTCGCACTTCGCCGTACCAACCCTTTTTTGGCAAATCGATACCAGAGAAGGAAGATCACTATGTAGATAAGAAAATTGAACAGGAAATGATGCGAAAAGTCGAGATAGATCCGCCGGTAGAGATAGATGAGCACCAGGAAAGCACAACGAACGATATTCATCGCCGGGATCAGCACCAGCCCCCATCCCGCAAACTGCCATTTGCGCTTTGCGCGAGCCGGATAGCAAACCAGGAACCCCAGGTAGAGGACCATGAGCTCCAGACCATTGCAAACATTGGCGATCCGTAGGGTCCGCTCATTACCGCGATAGATATCCATCATGAAAACCTGCATGGCCTTGCCTTCCACCAGGCTCGTATCCTTGCCCTCCCGGGCGGAATAATGCGGCCCTCTCCAGTCAAGGACATTCAACAAAAACCCGGTAGAATAACCGATAAACCTGGTCAGGGAGCGATCAGGCACTTCCGCAGGACCGAGTATAAATAAGTAAAAGCCTTTCCACAGCAGAAACAGCAGAAAGGCTTTGACGAAAAAGATTAGTACTGGCTTGGGGATAGAACTGGTCACCGTTCCTTCCTCCTATCACGCCACATCGGAAACACCACGGCTATACAGTAACTTGGCGCCAAGACCAAGACCTGCAACAACCAGGAAGATCGTTCCGGCGCCCAACGGTACGGAATTACCGCCTCCATTCGCCCAGCCGTTAGGATCATTTGTCGTTCCCGGAGGAGGGGGTGGGGGAGGCGGCGGATCGTGCTTATTCCTGCCATATCCCCATCCGTTCCCATTTCCATTGTTGAATACGATTTTCAAAATATCGCCAATAATACCGGCGTGAGATTTGACGGGTACCGCAGTTAAGACAGTCGCACCGATCACAATGATCAACAAATTTCTAAACATCAATTTCATGATACCTTTTTTAAATGGTTAATTCAAAATAATCCGGACAAGGGCGTGGAAGTATGGAAATTGGACGCGAACTAGGAATTTGGACGCCACCACGAAGGTTGCGTAAACGTTTAGGTAGATGATGATCTTTTGTGAGAGGAGCTGTGCAGCTTTTAATAGGACTGAAACTGATTGTAGGGAACTTTTCTTTCGAGGTAGAACAGACATTACGAAATTATTACTTCTTTTTGAAATCAGCAAGGAATCTTCAAAAAAATTCTCATTAATTTGTACCTTGCAAAGGGCAACTCTTTCGTTCCCACAGCCCGATATACTACGGATACCTCGCACAACGTTGTAAAGCCAGACTTTTAATTTTATCAATATCACCTAGTTATGGAATTTATTCATCGTTCCGTAGAAGAATTGAAGGAATTTGGCGCCGCCCGGCATGAAGACTATGTCCATGCCGACCCTTTTCCGAACACCTTGTTTGACGATTTCTTCATTCCGGAGAAATTGCAGGAAGTCCTGGATGAATTCCCCG
>DASZJO010000120.1:0-13306 GCA_035948015.1 Puia sp. | reverse complement strand
TTGGTATAATTGAGATAGATCTCGGTGAAACGGAAATGGCGATCGAGTTCATGGAGGAAGGCTTCGACGAGGGATGGCGGTGTGGGCTGGGCAGAGAAGATCCCGGTTTGCTGGGTAAAGGCGGGTTGGTAGAGGTAGCGGATCCCAAATTTCGAACGCCAGGGTAGGGGCATGACGGCTTTGTAGTCGTCAAGCATCAGTGCGTCCCATTGTTCGCCGGCCATTTCATCGAGATAAAAGGCGCGGGCATAGATGAGGGGACTGGCGGCGTTGAAGATACAATCATCCCAGCGGGCGGTATCGATCTCGTTTCGTCGCAGATAGGTGATATGACTGGCGGTGGGCATAGACATCAGAAGGGGGTATAGCCGAAAAGCTTTCGAAACGGGATTTGTTGAAAGTCGATGCTAAAGGATAATTTTTGTTCAAAGCCGTTTTGCCCGGGTACGGTCTTTAGTTGATTACTAAAGTCGTTGCTGTAGACAAGCGGGGCGTAGATGCGCAGGACGTGAAAAAGATCAAGCTCAACGCCTCCTACGTACAGGAAATGGCTGGTGGGGGGATTGTCTGACCATGCCTGGGAGTAGGTACCCAGGTCGAAGAACAGGCGTAATGGCAGCCAACCGGGGGCAATCTGCGGCGGGAGGGTGCTGTTCAGGTTCACGGCTGCCACCCAGTTGTCCGAACGGCCCTGGAGGCCCTGAAAGAGGTCGGTGCGCAGTTTCAGGTCGCCATCGCGCATCATAATCTGCCGGCTGGCGAGGCCGTTGAAGTCGTTCCTGCCAATAAAATAATTTTCGTATGTGTAGTCTTCGCTGCCGCGGACGGCGGTGAGTTTGGGTTCGTATGGGGTCAGGTCCTGCGCGGGGTTGCGGGTACCGAGATAGCCGAATTTCGCGCCGAACAGGCGAACGTCGAGACCGCCCGACGTTTCATAATTAAAGAAATAGTGGATGTCGAGGTTGACCCGGTAGAAGGGGGCGGCCTGTTGGACCTGCAGGTTGACGGCATATGGGTAAAGCACGCGGGTGTCACGGATGGTGAAGGTAAGCTGGTTCAGATAGCGGAAGTCATATTTGCCGGCGACGGGATAGTACAGGGAGTCGGAGGATTTAAGGACGTAGTTGTTGAAGCTCTTTTCGCCGATGAGGAAGGTCTTTGCCTCCAGCCAGCTTTCGAGAGTGCTGCCGGGCGAGGATTTTGGGAAGAACAGGCGCAGATAGGGAACGACTTTATAGAAGCCGCCGAAGATCGCGTGGCTGTTGCTGTCGGTCCCGCTGATGGTGGAGAAGCGGGAGCCGTTGATACCGGCTTCGATCATGCGGAAGGTCTGATGAGGATACCAGGCATAGTTAAAATGGAGGAGGCCGTTGAGCTGATGGCTAACGGTTGCGTATAGGGGCGCGGCCAGCAACTGCCAGTTGTCAGGCGGAAGGTTGAAGTTGTGGATCAGCAAGCCGATCATCCAGTGGTCATAGTTATTGAAACCGAGTGCCGGCGAGATGTTCAGGGTGTTACGGTGGGCTGGGTGGGGGATGAATTGAGGGTTGGGCACGAGCGGCCGGTGGAAAGGCGAAGGGGGGACGGGGCCGGTGGTGTCAAGCAAGGCGAATGCGGAATCGATGTTGAGATGGGTGATGGATAACGGGTCGGGATGGTTGCCGAAGGTGGCGGTGAAGGCGGCTTTCAGGTCTTCGGGGCCGGCGTGGCGGAATTGCTGTTGCCGGAAATAATTATGCATGCAGCTGTCGAAAAGCGGTGTACCGAGGGAGCGCTGGAGTTCCAGCATCCAGATAGCGGTTGAATAGCCGGCGATGATCCGATAATTGTCCGGGGTCAAGTATTCGGTTGAGGTAGAGATGGGTTGGGCTTCTTTGAGCACAACCTGAGTGTTGACGTCGACGCGGTGGAAGGTATCGGGGACGAAATATTCCGTAAAGGGGGGGCCGTATACCTTTAAACGGTAGCGGTCGTAATAGTATCTTCCGATGCCTTGGGTCATCCAGGGGTAGCGGTGGCCGTTGGCACCTATGGCGATGGAGAGCCAATTGTCGCCGATCTCTTTCTCGATGGTCATGTCCAGGGCGAAGTCTGCGGAATCGCGGCTATCGATTCCGATAAGGGTGGGGTAGGAGGCTGCTGCTTCCGCGGGGTTGGGGGGATCGCCTTTGACTGCGGGGGTTTCTACGGAAGTGCAGATGTCAAAGGGGTAGTCGCCGAGGAGGGCGGATTGGAACCGAAGGGCGTCCTTCATGGATGCGATGCCGTGGCGGGCGATGGAGGAGTTGGAGTGGATGTAGTATGTGTAAAGATCGATGACGCGGCCCGAGGGGAGTTGGAGGGTGTCGTGGGTGGTATGGAAGCGGCGGCTGGCGAACCAGGCAAAGTCGGGGATATTGGATTGCTGATAGTGTAATGTTTTGGTGCCGGTTGGGGAGGCCAAGTTTGGGGATGGGGGGCGGTTTGAGGAGGGAGCGAGGGACGGTGGTTTGCCGGTAGCGGCAACGGTGAAGTTGGCGGGGACGGTAATGCGGACATCGAAGTCGCCGAATTCGTTGTAAGTGTCAGCCTGGCCCAGGAAAGGGTCGGGATGCCAGCCTGAGGCGTCATAGACGGCGGGTTTCGGATACCATTGCGTGACCTGGTAGACCCCCTGGTGATAACCGTCATTGGAGAAGTTGTCCGGCAGCTGGACGTGGAAAGGGGTGGTCAGCGTGACCGAATCGCCGGGGGATAGGGGGTTGGGAAGAATGACCTTGATGACATCGATATATTGCGGGTGGTCTTCCATGCGGGCCAGCCGGCCGTCGACGCGGAATTCGAGGCGGTTGATGTATCCCTTCCGGGATTTGTCGGAGAAGTAGAAATCGGTCCGGCCGTTGCGGATGAGCTGTTCGGAGAAGGCTGTGCGGTCGTTCTTAAACGCGTTGGGCCAGCATCGGACCCAAATAAAGGAGAGGGTATCGGGAGAGCGGTTGAGATACCGGAACTGGATCGAGCCATCGAGGGAATGGGTGCTGTCGGTCAGAGTCACGTCTATGGAATAGTTGACCTGTTGTTGCCAGCGTTGGGAATGGGCCGGGATGGACCCGGTGAGAAGAGCGGTTAGTATGAGCAGGAGGGGCTTTCTCATGGTGCCGCTACCTGCCTTGAGCGGTAAATATGATGCGCAGTGTATGCAACATGATCTTCCAGTCGAGGACGAGGGAGATGTTCTCAATATACATCAGATCGTATTTCATGCGTTCGACCATTTCTTCGATGCTGCCCGCGTATCCAAATTGCACCATACCCCAGGAGGTTAGGCCGGGCTTGACTTTCAGGAGGTAACGAAAATAAGGGGTGCGGGCGTACAATTGGTCGACATAAAATTCCCGTTCGGGCCGGGGGCCGACGAGGCTCATTTCGCCCCTGAGGATGTTCCAGAGTTGGGGCAGTTCATCGATCCGCCATTTCCGCATGGTCCTTCCCCAGGGTGTCACCCGGTGGTCATCGTGGGAGGAGAGGGCGGGGCCGTCTTTTTCTGCATCCTGGTACATTGAGCGGAATTTATAGATCTGGAATTTGATCCCTTTATAGCCGATGCGTTCCTGTTCATAGATGATCGGCCCCGGCGAGGAGAGTCGGGTGCGGATGGCCGCGTACAGCATGAGGGGGGATAGGGCGATCAGGGCGGCGGCGGATAGGACGATGTCAGTGACTTGTTTAATGTTTTGTTGCCATTCGGGCATGAGGCCCATGTGGATATCGGAAAGGACGGCGCCCATGACATTGCTTGTACGGACGGAACCGGAGAGGATATCAAGTGTACTGGGGATGATCTTTATGAGGACGTCTTTATTGCTCAACCGTTCGAGGATCGTCTCAACCTCCTTACGCTCGGAACGTTCGAGTGCGACGACGACAAGCCGGATATTATGGCGATCGATCGCCGATTCGATGTGTTCTGAATCCCCCAGTTGCGGAAGATAGGCAGCAATGCCGTTGCTAGGCTGCCTGGGATTGGTGACATAGCCGGTATACTGGTAGCCTGAGGAGCGGAGCCCATCTTTGGAGCTATTATAAATATAGGTGGCTATATCGTCCCCACCTACCAGCAAAGTATTGAAGATCACCTTTCCCTTTTCGATCTGATGGCGGGCCCGGTTGAGGATAATGAGCCTTCCGGTAAGGGTCAGGAGGAAATGGGAGGAAAGGAAGATAAGGTAGGTCTGATAGTAATAATGATAATCCTTTACCGGGTCGTTGATGACGATCGCGAAGAAGATGATGGTGCAGCCAAGCAAGCAGTATACGAAGGTGTTGGCGAATTCAGTCAACCGGGATTTCTGGTAGAGGGAGTTATAGGAGCCGAACAGCGCATAGAGGAGAAGCCAGCAAAGAGGGATGGTCGTTGTCCCCAGCCAGAACCGGGAAGTCAGCAGCAGCCGGTGATTGACGAAAATGGGTTCCGAAAGCAGCAGTCGGCGGCTAAAGTGAAAGATATTGGAGGACAGGAGGGCCGCGATATAGTCGCTGAGGATATACCAAAGGATCGGGATGGTATTTGATCTTTTCCTTACGGCCATGGAGGGTTAGGTGTTGATCGTGTTATGTTGGATTTTTTGAAGAATTTGATGTGCGATATCCATAGCGCGATATCCGTCGACCTCAGATACGCGGGTAGGTGAATTGGTCAGGATGGCTTCGGTAAATTTCTCCAGCTCCATCCGGATTGCGTTGACTTCCGGAACGGCGGGGTTGGAGAGTGCAATCGTCTTTTTCCCGTTCGAGGTCTCGATATCGAATGCAAATACGTCAAGATCCTGGGGGGTCTTCAGTTTGATGACTTCGGACTTTTTGTTGAGGAAATCGATTCCGATGTATGCGTCTTTCTGGAATAGGCGCATTTTGCGCATTTTTTTCATTGAAATCCGGCTGGACGTGAGATTCGCGACGCAGCCGTTGTGAAATTCGATCCGGACGCTAGCGATATCCGGCGTTTCCGTCATCACAGCTACACCACTCGCAGAGATGTTATTAACCTCACTGCGGACCAGGCTCAGGATAATATCGATATCGTGGATCATCAGGTCGAGGATCACGCTCACCTCCGTACCTCTCGGGTTGAATTGCGCGAGGCGGTGTACTTCAATGAAAAGCGGGTTTAGCGGTATGGATTGCACCGCGAGGAAGGCGGGATTGAAGCGTTCGACGTGGCCAACCTGCAGTTTGACGTTTGATTCGCGGACCAGCTTCACCAGTTCCCTGGCTTCTGCCATGCTGTTGGCCAGTGGTTTTTCGACGAACACGTGTTTGCCTTTACGGATAGCCTTTTCGCAGAGGGAAAAATGTGCGGGGGTAGGGGCAACGATGTCTACGACATCGCAAACGTCCATGAGCTGGGTGGGGTCGGAAAACCGGGTAAGTTGATATTTGTCGGCAACTTCCCGGGCTATTGCGTCATCAGGGTCATAGAATCCAACCAGTTCCGCGGTCTTGATCTCTTTCCAGTTATTCAGATGAAATTTACCCAGATGACCAACGCCAAAAACGCCAACTTTAAGCATTTAGTAATTTTTGTTTCCGCCGTAAACCTACATTAAAATGTTCAATAGACGGCCAAGTGACTGTTGGATGGCCAAATGGTGCATACCCGGGACATATTCAATTTGTGTATGAAGACGATGCCCCACTGGGTTCCTGGAGGCGGAGCTTAAGGTACTTAAACACGTTGCGGATCGTAACGGGGATCTCGGGGCTGGGGAAGACCTTCGTTTTCAGCAGGCCACGGACGGTGATCAGCAATAAGGGTATGTAAATCGCGACGAGCAGGTAGACATACAGCTGGTAGGTATTCATGAAAAGCGTTCGCAGGGAAAAGGTGTTCGCCCGTTCGCGGCCCATGATCAGGGAAAGCAGGGATTTGGCGGCGGGGGAGACAATCGGAATTTTTGACCAGTTGGTATAGCGAACATCTTCATAGCGGTAGATCGGGTTATAGTCGGAAGGGACTTGTTTGGAGTAATAGCTCCAGTCGCCGTGCACGTCATTGAAACTGGCCAGTTTAGAATCCGGCCGGTGGAAGCAGAGATTGAAGGTCGGATCGAGCACGACCCAATTGCTGCCGATTTCCGCTTCGACGATGTTGTGCGCGCCAAAATAGCCGCCGGCTTTCATTTGTGCGATCCGAACGGGAATATGGTAGGTTTTGAGTATCCGGGCAAGTACCTGGGAATAACTGCCGCAGGCGCCTTGAGTGGTCATCAGGTCAAAAGTGGTGGAATGGAAGACGTCGGCTTCCGGGCCGAGGTTGCTATTATAAAAGGTAGAACCTTTATTGCTCAGCAGGCGATAGCAGGTATTCATTGCTTTAACCGCCACGGAGTCAGTATTGTCGTCGGAGTCTATGCGAGCATCGATCGTGGATTTGATAGAGGCAAAAAGGCCGTCCTCATAGCTGGATTCCATCTTGAAATAAAACAGCGAAGCAACCAGAAAACCGTTGAGGAACATCAGGAAGTATAAATTCCTGAAGGCTTGCCTTAGAATGCGAAAGGGGTACCTGGGTCCCATAGTTTTTCAGAGTAGTTAAGAGTTAATAGGAAATCTGGATTAAGGGGGCTCTTGCTAAAAATACGATCACTATAGTAAATAACGCATTAGGCGCCTTTTATTGTCTAAAGGAGATTAAAATCTGTTTAAAAGCTATTTAATCGAATACGTTGTCCTCCCGGGGCCGACACCCGTGATTGTCAATGATTTCCATTCAGTTGGAAGGCGGGTTGGGAGCTGGACGATACCCTCCGGGGTTATATCAAGGCCACCGAAGCCATTTAGCATGGCCTGAAGCATTCCGCCGGCCCCGGTGGCGAAATAAGGGTTATTACCTAGAGCGGTTTCTGCCATTACGCCGAACGGGGGCCTCAAGTTCGGTTGATAGCCTTTTTTGAAGTCCTGGAAAGCCTTTTCAGGCAGGCCCAGGCGCTCGTAAAGGATGGAGAAGATTGCGTGGGTCATGGCCGGTCCTTCTCCCACTCTTGGCTCGTAATAGTCCAGATCTTTTCGGATGGCGGCGGGGGTGGTGACTTCTTTAAGGGGGTAGGCGAGCAGGTTGACGTCGGCCTGTTTGATGGATTCGCCGTTATAGGTCCCATGTTCGCGGGTGGTACCGTCGGGGAAACGGAGGATGGGGATATTATTTCGGACGTTGGTCCAATCCGGGTCCGGGGTCAGGCCGAGGATGCGGGCGGCATTGATGGCGTCCTGGAGATTGTTGCGGGCTGCCGCATTGGTATAGGCATTGTTATCTACGTTTTCCGCCCATTCGTCTGCCGCCACTACGTTGTTGATATCGTAATGGCCGGGGCCGTTGCGTTGGACGCGGCTTGCCCAGAAGTCAGCGGTAGCCTGGAGGAGCGGGTAGCCTTTATCTTTAAGCCATGTCTTGTCATGGGTGACGCAGTAGTAGTTCCAGGCGGCGATGCCGACATCGGCGGTAATATGGTGTTCGAAGGGGCCGCTCAGGGCCCATACCGGCGTCTCTTCATTGCCGCTCGCGGCGCTTTCCCAGGGGAACATGGCGCCTTTATAGCCGTGCTCGGCGGCATTTCGAAGGGCCGCGGGAAGGCGTTGGTATCGGTATTCCAGGAGAGAAGCGGCAATTTCGGGGTGCAGGAGCAGGAGTGCAGGGTACATCCAGATCTCGGTATCCCAGAAGGTATGGCCATTATAGCCCAAGCCGCTAAGACCCATCGGGGAGAGGCTATAGCTTGTGCCCTGGCGGGCGAAAGAATAGAGGTGGTAGAGCATCAGCCGGATATCACGCTGGGTATTTTCGTCACCGTCGATAATGATATCGCTTTTCCAAAGGTCCGCCCAGGCGGCCTGGTGGTCTTTGATCAGTTGGCGGCTTCCCTGGAGGAGGGCAAAGAGGGTGAGACGTTCGGCTTCGTTGAGGGGGTCATCGTTGTGGGCGGAAGTGAGCGAGGAGCCGACGACGGCAAAATGATAGGTTGTACCGGCAGTCAGGTTCTTCCTGAATTTCATGAGGTGCATATTGTTATCCCACATTTCATGGATGACCGATGGTTCGGAGCCATGCGGCTCATCGAAGATAAAGCTGTTGGAAGCGGCCATAAGCAGTTTGCCGGTGGGACTTTTGGCGGTGGAGGTCAGCAGGGAGATCCGGACGTGGGGGCGGTCGATCTCGTTGTAATAGTTGTCTACGTCGCGGAGCATATCGGGGGCTTCCATCACGCTGGCGGGAGTGATCCCGATATCCTTATGCGCGGTGATGGTAACGTCTACCAGTGCCGTATAGGGTAGCTGGCGAAGCGCATACCACGTATAGGTCACGGTGGCTTTGTCCTGGTAGTCGAAGGTGGTGGTCAGACAGGCGTTCTTCATGTCGAGGTCCTGATGGAAGCGCGAAACCTGCCTGAAGTTGCCGATGCGATTGCCGTCGATATCGAGGTTCAGGTTGACAAAATTGAATGTTTTGAGGATGTTGCTTACTCGGCCGCGGCCATAAAGGTCAAAGGCCCCGTTGAGGACAATATCTTTTGCGCGGAAGGGATCCGCAGAGGAGACGAGGCCGATCATCCCGTTGGCGACCGTGACGCCGAAGTAATGTGCGGGATCGATGGTATCGGCGTGGATGGACCAGGTATCGGGGGAGGCTGCACCAGGTGACGGCGATTGGCCAGGAGCGGTGGGGTTTTGCGCGGGGAGGGTATGGGCGAGGGTGAGAGACAGTAGAAAAGCGAAAATCCGGGGAGCGTGTTTCTTTTGTGCGGGCATAGTTGCAAATTTGCAATCGTTCGTGTCGAAATTACGCATTATTGCCTATTTTCACGCTTGTAAATTTTTAGACGAAACCCATATATGAATCGATGGTTGGCAGCAGGCATTATTCTGATCGTAATCCCGATCGCATCCATTTACTTTCTTATTCCTTCACGCCTGATCGTTACAAAGATCGTTTTATTGAATTGCAATCGCGACGCAGCCGACAGAGTACTCGGGGACAGCAGCGGTTGGGAAAAGTGGTGGCCTCATGGCGGACCCGGCGGGCCGAATAGGGATGAGCTCAGTTACCATGGCGTCGGGTACCGGCTATCCGGGCGTTTGCAACACGGCGCCGTTATCAAGATCGACGATGGCGACAAGGAAATATCCAGTGTGCTGAATATATTTCCCATGACCCCGATCGATTCCTCGTATCTGCAATGGCAGTTCACGCGGGATGCCAGTTGGAATCCGTTGAAAAGGGTCGGCCAAT
The DNA here is from genome assembly GCA_035948015.1 of Puia sp. GTDB lineage: Bacteria > Bacteroidota > Bacteroidia > Chitinophagales > Chitinophagaceae > Puia. Next base: position 4,044 of record DASZJO010000120.1, on the reverse strand, counting down.
ACAGCGAAGCCAAACGGTTGAAGGGCGATATGACGGTGATCCTCGACAGCCTTCAGCGTTACCTCGGTGATCCGAAAAATATTTATGGGGTAGCTATCGCTGAAGCATCCACGAATGATAGTTTCCTTGTGGAGACCCGGCGGACGGTGAAGGGTTATCCCGGCACCGGCGTTATCTATGACCTGGTGAAAACGCTGGATCTATTTGCCGTCCGGCGGGGGGGAGTAAGAACGGGATATCCGATGGTGAACATCGATCCCTTGTCCAACGGGCAATTCGGGTTGCGGACGGCCATACCTGTCGACAAAGAATGCAAGGACAGCGGGGATATCGTATTCAGGAAACTGGTGCGGGGCAATTACCTGCAAACGGATGTGCGCGGGGGGCCGGCTGCGATCAATGGGGCACTCGACCGGGTTAGGAATTATATTGCCGATTACCGGAGAACGGTGATGGCCATACCTTTTTTTTCGTTGATCACAGACAGGACACAGGAGACGGATTCGGCCAAATGGGTCACGCGGATATATTATCCTATTTATTAATGGAGTGAGTGGGTGGTGCGAGATGGTTGCCTCCCGGGGCGTTGCGTGTCTGCGAAGCGGATCACCACCACGCTGTCGTCATTGCGTGCGAGGATATAGGCTTTTCTGCCCGCTATGGCGATCTCTTGTATATGCCGGGTCTGACCTTTCACCGCTACGCCGTTGAGCGGCACTGCCGACAGGGAGTCATGGCCTTTGTTCAGCAGGATCGTGCCATAGTCGGCGTCGTATCTTCCCATCTGGATATTGTTCTCGTAATAGTTGCCCACGAGCAGGATATCGGGCAGGGTGTCGCCGTTGGCATCTAGCACTACTGCGTCCCGGTAGGGTGAAAGCTGGGCTTCCCATGGCATGGCCCGGACGGAGAAATTCATGTGGCCGTCGTTGATGAGCAAGGCGTTCGAAAAATAGTTGGCGGTGAGGGTATCGGCCTTTTTCAACTGGTCATCAGGGAAAAGTTCGTCCAGTGACGCCTTGGCGAAGTCTTCCGCATAGAGAAATCTCTTCTTAAGCCCGGGCAATTGACTTTCGAGCTCTTTCTTGTTGGCAAAGGGAAGCTGCCGGTCATGGATATAATAGGTCAGGATCTGTTCTTTGATCCCGTTGCCGTCGAAATCGGAATAATAGAGCCGGACCGGTTGCTTATCCGAAGCCTTGAGACGGCTGTTGAGCCCCAGATTGCCTGCGATGAAATCGATGTTCCCGTCGTTGTTCAGATCGACGGGGAGGATAAAGTTCCACCAGCCTTTTTTATCCGTAAGGACCTTTTTGGTGAACGTATCCCCCGTATGCATAAATGCGATTATGCCACCCCATTCCAGCGACAGGATAAGGTCCTTTTTCCCGTCTTTGTCGAGATCGAGCCATAGGGCACGCGTGACGAACCCGATCCGGGAGAGCCCGGGGGCATATTTATCCGTGACGTCCGTGAAATGTCCTTTGCCGTCGTTGAGAAGCAGATAGGATTGCGGGACCTTGCCGTATTCGCGGGGCACTGACCGCCCGCCGATGAAAAGATCGGTAAAGCCGTCGCCATTGAAATCGCAGGGTGTTATACTGGACGCGTTCACATAGAGACTGTCGAAGGCGTGAGGTAATTTGGAAAGGTGTCCATGGCCGTCATTGAGATAGATCCTCGGGGTAAGCATGGTGTCCGGCCCATAGAATTCGTTTCCGCCGCTGGCCACCACAAGATCAGGGCTACCGTCATTGTTGACATCGGTCCAGCAGGCGTCCACATCTTCATAGACGGAGTCATTTTCCAGGGATGGTTGGGGGATGCGGAGGAATTTGCCGGAATGTTGCTGGAGAAAGACCGCGCTTTTTTTCCATTTCGAAGACCCGATAAATACGTCCTGGAGCCCATCGTTATTGATATCGCCCACGGCCAGCGCTGGGCCTTCGGTGGACAGCATGTGCGGGATCAGGGGGTCCCGATCGAACTCATGGAAGTCGTTCTCTTCGTGCTTGTACAGGATATTGGTCGAAGTGGTGATATCCTCCATGGGTGTGGAAGGGTTTACGCAATGATGAGTGATCTTCGAATAGTCGAACGGGGGCAGCCCTTTCCGGTAGACCAGGGCAAGGCGGGAGCTGTCCTTTATCCAATGGACGGGTTGAAAGGTATTGTCCGGCCAAACGAGGAATATCGAATCCACCCGGGTTCTTTCCAGTCCGACATGGATGGGGATCTCCATGCTCGAAAGAAATCCGCGCACGGGATATTTCTCATAGGTACGAATCTGGTTGCCGGTGAACAGGATCAGTTTGGCTCCCAGCGCATTCCTATTGAGAGAGGGGCCGTGGAGGGTGATGTCGAGATAGGCCTGTTTTTTATTGTCGTTGACCGTATTTCGGTAGATGAGGGCAGGATCGTCGATGTTGTTGACAACCAGGTCGAGGTCGCCGTCGTTATCGAGATCGGCATAGACGGCGCCGTTCGAATAGAGGTTCCTGGCGCCCAGAATCCGGTCGCTCTGATCCGAGAATTGCATCTGGCCTTCGTTCTTAAAAAATTTGCTGGGCAGTTTTATTTGCGGGAATTTGTCGACTTCTGCCAGGTCTTTCGAATCCAGGCTGCTATCGCGCATTTTCTGCTGCAGCTCCTGATTGGAGATGAAATTAATATAGTCGATATCATTGAGACGCCGGGGGATACCGTTAGAGATAAAAAGGTCTTTGAGCCCGTCGTTGTCGAAATCGATCCATAGCGGAGACCAGGACCAGTCGCTGGCGGCTACGCCGGAATAGAGGCCGATCTCGCTGAAATGGCCATCCCGCCGGTTGAACTGCAGATTGTTACGCGTGTACTGGTGGTTGTAACCATACCCTATTTTGAGATTGAAGATATCCCAGTCGTCCTCTCCTTCCGACCTTTTCAGAATATATGGATTTTCGGGAAGCATATCCATCGAAATGACCTCCGGGTATCCATCGTTGTTGGCGTCGGCGATATCGACCCCCATCGTATACTGGCTGGTATGCATCATTTCGTCGTTGAGTTCATCTTTGAAGGTCCCGTTGCCCTGGTTGATATAGAGATAATCGTTCTCGTGGAAGTCGTTGCCCACATAGAGATCGGGTTTACCGTCAAGATTGATGTCCGATGCGACGGCTCCAAGTCCGTAGCCGATGACCGAGCTGTTGATCCCTGATTCTTTTGTAACATCCGTAAAATGGCCATTGCCGTCGTTGCGGTAGAGCCGGTCTCCGGAAACCGGGCTGCTGGTGGCCAGCTTTTGGAGCCTGGGGCCGAAAGTGCCGTTCTGATGGATGGAGTGGTTTAAGAGGTACATGTCCAAGTCGCCGTCGCCGTCGTAGTCAAAAAATACGGCCTGAGTGCTGAATCCGGAAAAATCCAGTCCATACTCTTTGGCTTTATCCACGTAATGGGGAACGCCATTGCTGTCGATGCCCGTGCAGATGAGCAGTTGGTTGTGGGACACCGGCAGACCATCAAGCTGACCGACGCGACACACATAGATATCGAGAAGACCGTCATTATTGATATCCACGACGGAGACGCCCGTTGACCAGGCGCCGTCCTTTGGTATTTGGGCTTCGTCGGATACGTCTTTGAAATGCAGATCGCCGGTGTTGAGATAGAGCTTGTTTTGTCCCTGGTTGGCTGCAAAGAACAGGTCGATGCGGCCGTCATTGTTGAAATCGCCGGCGCCAATCCCGCCGCCGTTGAAATAGTACATGTAGTTGAATACGTTGAATGCCCTTGTGGGATGGAGCTTGTTGATGAAATCGATACCGGTGGAGGATTGGTCCATGACCTCAAAGAGGGGCGGTTGTTTTTGCGTAGCGGGATGGTGGCAGGATGCCGATGCCAGCAGGAGGGAAAGAGCGAGGGCGGAGAGGAGGTTATTTTTTCGGTTTGACCGCATAGAGCGCCGGGTATTGGTCGTTTTGGAGGAAGAGTAAATATAGTTGTTTTTTGGACGGGAGGATGGCGATGTCGCGGACCTGTCCGGGGAGGTTGAGGCCGGAGCTG
>DASZJO010000119.1:0-66420 GCA_035948015.1 Puia sp. | reverse complement strand
CGCAGGTCTTATCAAGATCCGCGGCGACGAGATCTGGCGAAACTCGACGGCCCTCTATTACCACTTCGAAACCCAACCCCTGCCCGGCCCGCTTAGCCGCTGGTTCCATTTCCTGCCGCGCTTCCTGCTAAAAGCCGGCGTCTGGTATAACTGGCTGGCAGAACTGGTCGCCCCGCTCTTCGTGTTTGGCCCGCGCATCGCCCGACATCTTGCCGGAATTATCATCGTCTTTCTCCAGGTGTTCCTGATCCTGAGCGGCAACCTGTCATTTCTCAATTGGCTGACCGTCGTCCCCGCCCTCGCTTGTTTCGACGACGCCTTCTGGTCCCGCCTGCTTCCCCACGCCCTCACCCGCCGCGCACAAAACGCCATGACCAACGCCATTCCCTCCCGGCCCATGACCATCACCGCCTGGACCGTCACTGCGATCATCGCCCTCCTGAGCATCCAGCCTGTCCTGAATATGCTGTCTCCCAATCAGATCATGAACACCTCTTTCGATCCCTTTAACCTCGTGAATACCTACGGCGCCTTCGGATCGGTCGGCGAGGAACGCTTCAATATCGTATTCGAAGGCACAAACGACGACATCCCCACCGACTCCGCTAACTGGATAGCCTACCCGTACAAAGGCCTCCCTACCGATCCCGATAAACGCCCGCCCCAGGTCGCCCCCTACCACCTGCGCTTCGACTGGCAAATGTGGTTCGCCGCAATGTCTACCCCGGACGAATACCCCTGGACCCTTACGTTGGTTGCAAAACTCCTCCACAATGACCCCGGCGCCCTGAGCCTCTTCGCGAAAAACCCCTTTCCAAAACAGCCACCCCTTTATATCCGCGCCATTCTCTATCGCTACTCTTTCGCCCCGCCTGCGCCGCCCAACCAACCCGCCCCGCCCGGCCCTTCTGTCCCGGCCGCCCCTCCCAACCAACCCACCTCACCCCCCTCACCCAACTCCGGCCACCACTATTGGATCCGCCAACCCATCGGCGCTCCCTGGCTGCCCGCTATGGCCGCCGACGACCCGCGCCTGCTCGACTACCTCCGCATCTCCGGCACCACCCCGTAACCCGGGCCGCCCCTTAAGACACCACCCCATATCGGCATCCCCTCAACCCATACCACCGCGTAACGTCGCCTCCACACCACCCCCTAATGCGCCCCCGCCTTCCATATCGCATACCTGTCCTCCAGGAATTTATACCCATCACTCCTCCATTGCGGCGTCGCGACCGTAAAATGATCCCCGGGATAATAAGCAAACTCAAACGGCCCACCCAACTTCTTCATCTCATCATCCAACATATGCACCGCATAGTTGAGCAGGAAATTGTCACTATTGCCCACCGTTACCCTGACCTTCCCTTGCAGATCCTTCTGCAGCGACACCCACTTGGTCCGCAAATACAACGAAATATCATACTGCTTCCAATGCTCCACACATTTCTTATCAATATCCCCTGTTACCGGATCGCATAACGGCACCGGCTGACCGTCCACTCCTTTCGCACTAAAAACATAATTGAACGAATGCATCTGCTCCCCCCGATAAATTACATTCTCCTGCTGAAAACATTGCTTCATCGTCGCCACCGGAAAACGACCGGCAATCGTAGCCACCACCCATTCACTGCTATCAGGGCGATAAAAGATATTGTCGCTTTCATATAAGTTTACCCGCTGAAAATTCCTGAAGTCCACCGGATCGGGCGAACTTGACCAACACCCGGCAAAGACTTTAGGGTAGTGTGTCTGGAGCCAAAGAACCGTCCACCCGCCACTACTATGCCCCCACAACAATCGGGCACCATTGCATCGGTATGTATTTTCCATCGCAGGAATGAACTCCTTCACAAGCGCATCTCCCCACGGCCCGTTATTGTCGCTGTTCGCATACACCGAATGCCCGCCGGGACAATTCCCATCCAGATATACCGTAATACACGACAACGTATCCAGCATCATCCCCGAAACCGCAGTATCCCCCGAGTACCGGTGATAATCACCGCCATATCCCGATACATTATATAATACCGGGAATTTTCGCTGCGGCTGACTAAAATATTCTCTAGGTAACAGGACAGCGGCATCCACCGTAACCGATCGCCCCTGCGCCCGCGACAACAATTCGGACACCACCCTCAACTCCTTAACATAGGTGGTCGGCACAAAACTCCGCGCCGCCACCACCTGGTCGCAAACCAGCGTAAACTTCGCCCCCGTATCCTTTGTCAGCCTGATCTTCACCGGCAACGAAAACATATTTCCGGGACTCTCCGCAATCGCCCTCCCGCCCTGATTCCTGTCCCAAACCGCCTGCACATAATAATCCCCCTTTTCCATATCCGACAGAACAACCGGAAAAGAGACAGCTTTGTCATCGAACACGACGAGATCACCCGGCATCACGCTCTTCACCGTGATCGAAAAACAGGGAAAATTTTCCATGTCGACCATCGCATCCTTCGGACTGTGATTCTCCTTGTTCAAATACAAGAGCACCCTCCCGCTGAATGTTCGGCTATAAGCGCCGGTAGTATAACTTACCTTGAATTGCTGACTGAACGAAGTCCGCCCGAAAAGGACGACGACAAGCAGCAGACACGTTAACTTTTTCATAACACTGAAGGTATATCTTTTCGCCGCTCATCCAAAACCGAACACTTGTTAGCCATAACCGTACACCTCCAGGTGACCCCAAATCCTTAACTACCTGATTCTCAGATTACCCACCTTTCTGGCATCCTGCTGGCATTCTCTCTGGCATCACAGACGCAAATATTCAAAAACATAAAAACTTAAAAATATGAAACGCAAGATCACCACCATCGCCCTCACTGCAGCCCTGCTCCTGACCTTAGGCGTCGGCAGCAGTTTCGCCCGGAGCACAACAGGCGGCGGCCACAACGCCAACGCCGGATTCCATAAAGACTTCCAACAGGCCGAATTGCTCGACACCAGAACCGGCGCAAATTATACCCGTTTCACGTTCAAATTGAATGGCACGGTCCTCACCGCCTACTATTCCCCAATTGGCGAGCTGATCGCCGTCACGCAAAATATTACCTCCACGCAATTGCCATTGCCGCTATTGATGCAAGTCAAACGCAACTATGCCAACTACTGGATCTCAGACTTGTTCGAAATGAACGTCGACGGCGAAAGCAACTACTATATAACGTTAGAGAGCGCTGACCGGAAGGTCACCCTCCGCTCCAGCGAGAACAACTGGGAAATCTTCAGCAAATCATCAAAATAACAATTATTGTTCAGCCATGACAATCAGGCCCTGTCAACGGACGGGGCCTTTCTTTTTTTGCCGGAATAACTTATATTAGAGGAAATGGATCAACCCAACCTCAGACTGTCAGTTCCGTTCCTCATGGTCACCGATATGGAAAAGTCCCTCGACTTCTACGTCAACGGGTTGGGCTTTACTCTTGCCAACAAATGGACGCCCCGCGGCAAGATCGAATGGTGCTGGCTCACCCGTGACCTCGTCTCCCTCATGCTACAGGAACCCCGGCGCAAAGACCATATTATTCACGCCAACCCTCAACATAAAGGTCTTGGTATCACCATCAGCACCCAATGCACGGACGCTCTCGCCCTTTACCGCGAATTCAAATCCCGCGACCTGCCCGTAACCGAGCCCTTCGTCGGTAACAATATGTGGGTATTCGGCATCAAGGACCCCGACGGCTACCACCTCGAGTTCGAAAGCACCACCGACGTCCCTGAAGGCACCACCCTATCGGAATGGTCCCCCAAAGATCCCGCCTGATCCCACTCCCGAACCCCTCAAACCCCCTACCTCACCTTCCCCGCCGCATTCGCCAACACCACATCCGACAACACCGCCGTATCCCTCGTCGCCGGCAAATGCGAACAAAACCCTATCCCGACATAGAACGGCCCATCTATATGAAGCTGCACCGCCTCCCCGACCTGATGCATCGGCTCCCCATGCATACTGATCCAGACTGTAAAACTATCCCCCCGCTTCTCTATCCCGATCCGCCTCGCCAACCCCACATTCAGACTGTCCGTACTATGATCCTTCCGGTGATTGACCCGCATCTCCGTCATCATCACCCCCTCCTCCGCCCGCCACGCCAAATGCATCAGCCCTGCGCCATGCAACGCTACAACCGCTTCCTTCGCATCATCCTCCAATCCTTGCCGGATGACCAGCACGGCCTTCCGGTCATTATAACCCGCCGTATCGGGAAAGGCCACATCCGCCGCCAACGAGACATCACCCGACATGCGCTTCCAAACATACCTGAACTCATCCCGCTGATACCAGATATTATACCCGGCTGAGACGATCGTATATGCGTGAGCCCTTGAACTATAACTCGAAGACCCCGCCACCAACGCCCCACCTACATCACTTTGCCCCTGAAAAACACCCAGCCCCTTGACGACCGTTTTGGTGTCCCGGTGGAAACCCGCCGGCGGCGGCACCTGCTTGTGGGTCGCCGATCCCGGCAGCGCCCAGTCCGGAACATTGACCTGGCTCATCACCGACGGCCCCGTCACACAAAAAAGAATGAATACAGCAAGCTTTTGCATAGTCTTAGTTTTATGCGCTAAAACTAACTGCTGCTGCTCACCGAACCTCCTCTTCTACCACATCAATACTACATCACCCGCCACCACCCTGCCAAACCCCTACATCTTTACCTCATCCCATCGTAACTTGTATGATGATTCCAACCGCAACCATCCAATTCCCCACTACCTCCACCCAACTTACCTGTGCGGGTCGCCCTATCAAACTCCACCTGATCTCCACCGGCGCCGTAGCCGTTAAAACCCGTTTCCGCCAATCCCGCCTGCACAACCTCCTCTCCATCCCTGACTTTATCCTCGATCCCCATTTTACTCCCTGGCTTCCGATCTGGGTTCTAGTCATCGAACACCCCGAAGGGATCTTTGTCATCGACACCGGTGAACGCGCCGCCGTCACCCGCCCCGGATACTTTCGCCCGAATGGCCTCATCTCTTCCTGGTTCGATCGCTCCCAATTCAAATTCGCCATCACCCGCGACCAGGAGATCGATCGCCAACTTGCCGCCCTCCACATCCCCATCCAACACGTCACCGCCGTCGTTCTGACCCACCTTCATTTCGACCACACCGATGGCCTTTACCATTTTCCCTCAACCCCCATCCTCATCGCAAGAACCGAGTGGGATCATCCCTTCGGCGCGCTGACAAAACTTTATCCATCATGGCTCCGCCCCACCCTTCTCGACTTCGATACGCAAATCGGCCCATTCGCCAAAGCGACCTGGCTCACTCGATCCAAAGACCTTGCCCTCGTCCATACCCCCGGCCACACCTATGGCCATTGCTCCGTGCTGTTGAAGACCGACACCCATCATCTCCTCTTCGCCGCCGATCTCTGCTACTCCCAGGACCAGCTTCTAAAGCAAGAATTCTCCGCCAACGCCGCCAGTTACCGCCTCGCCCGCCAGACTTATGCCGTTATTTTTGCATACACGCGCATCCACCCTCTCACCTTCCTCCCCTCCCACGACCCCGGTTCCGCCACCCGCCTCCAAAACCTGGAAGTTCTGCGCATCCCGCACCCCTGACAGCATCCCGACAGCCATCCCTCCAATCCCGTAATTTTGCAGTATGTCAAAAGTCCTCATCACCGGCTCCGCCGACGGCCTCGGCAAAATGGCCGCCCAACTCCTGGTAGCCCAGGGCCACGATGTCATCCTCCACGCCCGCAATCCCCAACGTGCTAAAGAAGCCCTCGCCGCCACCCCCGGCGCCAAAAACGCCATCTCCGGCGACCTGAGCAGCATCGCCGAAACCAAAGCCGTCGCCGCCCGCGCAAACGAGCTTGGCCCATTCGATGCAATCATTCACAACGCCGCCATCGGCTCCAGCGAACGGCATCGCATAGCCACGGTCGATGGCCTTCCCGCCGTCTTTGCGGTCAACTCCCTCGCCCCCTATATTCTCACCTGCCTGATCGAAAAACCAAAACGTCTCGTCTACCTTAGCTCCGGCCTGCACCGCGGCGGCGACGCCAGCCTCGAAGACCTTACATGGGAACACAAGCCCTGGAACGGCTTTAGCGCCTATTCCGATTCTAAATTACATGACGCAATCCTCGCTTTTGCCGTCGCCCGTAAATGGAAAAATGTCCTATCGAATTCTGTAGACCCAGGCTGGGTAGCAACAAAAATGGGCGGCCGCGGCGCACCCGACAATCTCACGGAAGGCTCCACAACACAAGCCTGGCTTGCCGTAAGCAATGACCCCGCCGCTCTCACCACCGGTCATCATTTCTACCATAAACACCTCCATGACTTCCATCCCGCCGCCGCCAACCCGGATGTTCAGGAAAAATTTCTCGCCGAATGCGCCCGCCTCTCCGGCATAGCCTTCCCTTAGGAAATCAGCTGAATCAAATTAAAATGCAGTTGCCTCCGCACAACAAAACCCAGATTCTCATACAACCGGATCGCCCGCGCGTTGTCGGCCCACACATGCAGTATCGGTATCTCTCCCATCTCCCTGATCCGCTCTACCTGAAAATATGTCAACGCACCACCAAGCCCTCGGCCAACGTAATCCGGATGCGTACAAACACCGCTGATCTCGATATACGGTGAAGGATGCAGCCGGTGCCCCGACATCGCCATCAACCGGTCCCCGTCAAAGACCCCGACGAAGCCACCAAACTCGATCGTGCGCTTACCGAACGGCCCCGGGTTCGTCAGCTTCGCCAGATCAACCATCATCGACACATGCTTCGCTTCCAAAGGCGCAAACTCCCACTGATCCAGCGCCGGGCCATGCGCATCCTCCCCCATCATCTGCAACCCCACTCCATGATAGTTGACCTTCCAACCCGCGGGGATGACAATTTCCTCCGGTGAAACCACCGCCACTGCTCCCCGCCGCACAGCCGGCAATACTTCAGTCAGCTCTGCGAAGCGCTCCACGCTGAAGTCCGCCATTCCTACAAATGGCGATATCTCTTCTGGGAAATAGCGCGCAGTATCCGATCCCAATGACAAATTCTTGTTACCGCTCATCATTGCGTGATAAGTCGGGTTATCTAATACCTTCTCCATAAGAAGATCAAATTTCGTAACTTTAAATCAAATCTCAGGTATAACCGCGATACTCATTGCCAAATGAAACGACGAAACTTCCTCCTGCTAACGATCGCCGGCGGCATCGCCACTATGACACCCTTTTGCACGTCGCACCGCCCCGCGCTTTCCACCCTCAATACCCCAAAATTCCTGGCCTCGATCTGCGACATCCAGACTATTCGCAAGATCGGCGCCGACTACCGGACATCCACCCCCGCCGAAGACCGCGAAAGCCAACTCAACGACCTCATCTCCGCAGGACTCGACCAAAATAAAGACCAAACAGAACAAATTACAAACAAAATCAAAGATGACTTCGCCGCCGGCCGCACCATTACCCTCGAAGGCTGGGTGATCTCCGTCACCGAGGCCCGCCAATGCGCCCTGCTCTCCATACAAATGCCCTAAAACACTCCCCATGCACACCGACGCGCGCGAGCTTCCCAACAATACGCACATCGAAGGCGACATCTGTATCGTCGGCACCGGACCCGCCGGCCTGAGCATCGCTATGGAATGGAACAATACACCCTATAAAGTCATCCTCCTCGAAGGCGGCGGTTTTGAATACGACGACCAGATGCAGGACACCTACGGCGGTCCCGCCACAGGCCAACGCTATTATCCATTAAGATCGACCCGCCTGCAATATTTTGGCGGCACCAGCAACCACTGGGCAGGCTTCTGCTCAACATTCGATGAACTCGATTTCGAAAAACGCGACTGGGTCCCCCATAGCGGTTGGCCGATCAGAAAATCCGACCTGGAACCCTACTACGCCAAAGCCCAGGAAGTCCTCGACCTGGGACCCTACGAGTATGACGTTAAGTACTGGCAAAAGAAGGACCCGGCACTAAAATCCCTCCTCCCCGACAATCCTGTGGTCTGGAATAAGGTCTGGCAATTCAGCCCGCCTACACGTCTTGGCAAGAAATATGGCGATGCCGTAAAAAAATCAAAAAACATTCACCTCTACACCTATGCGCACGTAACCGAGATCAACGCCAACGAATCGGTAAACTCGATCGAGAAGCTCACCGTCACCAACTTCGCCCACAAGACCCACACCGTCAAAGCACGATATTATATCCTCGCCTGCAATACCATCCAGAACGCCCGCCTGCTGCTCGCCGCCTGCCCTCAAACCCCCAAAGGCCTCGGCAACAACCACGATCTCGTCGGCCGTTTCTTTATGGAACACCTGGAGGTCCAGTCCGCCTGGCTCCATCTGCCAATACCCGCGCCATTGAAACTATACCTGTTCCAGGGCATCGGCAGTACCCCCATGCGTTGCGAGCTTGCCATCCGTCCCGAAATGCAGGCGAAATACCGGATGCTCAACGGTACCTGCTCCTTCGCACCCTGGGAACTGGCAAAAGGTATGACCCCGCCTATCAAAATGTGGAGCAGCGATGACCCGCGGAAGAACGAAGATTCCATGAGATCGATGTGGCATTCACACGAAAGCCAGACTGGCGCAAACACGGAAGGCTATAGGGTCTTCGAGCTGAAGACCCGCGTCGAACAGGCGCCCAACCCGGACTCGCGAATCACGCTTAGCAATGACCGCGACGGCCTCGGCATGCTTCGCGCCCAACTTCACTGGGAACTCACCCCCTTCGAAAAATACAGCATGCGCACCCTCTATGAGCTGATCGGCCAGCAATTGGGTCTGACAAACGTCGGCCGGATGCAACTGATGGACTATCTCCGGGACCCCAACGACCACTCCTGGCCGGACACTACCGGCGGCGGCTGGCACCACATGGGCACTACCCGCATGAGCGACAACCCACAAACCGGCGTCGTTGACCCGAACAACAAATTGCACGGCATCTCCAACCTCTACATCGCAGGAGCCAGCGTTTTCGTCACCGCCGCCGCACCTAACCCAACCCTCACGCTCACCGCCCTTAGCCTACGCCTGTCGGCATACCTGAAAACACTTATAATCAAATAATTACCTATATCTCCGCCTCCCAAGTTGGGCCATTTTGGTGCCATTTTGGGAAGACCTTTGACTTATTTCGACCTCAATCTGTTATCAATCAGGAGCGTAACAACTGGCATTCCGTTGGTATTTTTACTATCAACCCTTAAATCCAAGCGATATGAAACCGCAACCAATCCGTATCCTCTGCGGCTTTCTCCTGCTTCTGATCTCAACAGCAGGACTTACACAACCGGCAATTGAATTTGCCAGCGGCTCCGGCCCGGCCGGTAACGGCTATACAAACGCCAACCAGATTGTTAATTTCCAAAATAATGCGCTCAATCCCGTAACCGGCACTTATACCCCCCTTGTTCCGGCGGTTTCCGTCACCTTTGCAATCAGCAATCAGCAATATGTCCTCCTGGCTACTCAGAACCCTACCGGCGCGGACGTTGTATTCGGCGCAAACGTAAACGGGGCCGGAAAGACCCCCAGCGCGGCTACCCTCTTCCCTGCCATGAATTACGTCAGCAACCCGCAGACCCCCGATTTTAGCGCGACACAGGACAATCTCGGGACCGGGATCTCGATGACCGACAATTACGCAGTAGAACTCTTCACATCTGCTATGGGTCTCTATAACGCCAATGCACCTACCAACGGAACTTACTACATGGCCGATCTGACCGTCACCTTCAGTACTCCGCTCGCCGATCCGGTCCTTCATATCGTCGGATTGGGCGGCACCTCCGGTGCACTGGGTTTGACAACCCAACTGACGTTGACCACAGCCGGTGTCACTATGTCAAAATTGTCCGGTTCCCCGGAATTCAGCGTGACGGCCACCACGATTGTGAATACCTCGGCGACACCCACGGCTACGACCGCGGCAGGCGCAGCATCCGGCTCGGTCCTGATCACAGGGAACAACGTGACCACCCTGAAATTCAAGCTCTATCTTCGTGGCGACGGCAAGACGCCCTCCTGGTCGACTGCAACCGAGCATGTCGGGGACGCCTGGTTGATGGGCGTTTCGGCACTGAACACATTTGTCGCACTTCCCATCGGCACGACCTCCTTCACTGCCAAACCTCAGCAGCACGCCGTTGGCCTGCAATGGACGACCGAAATTGAACAGAACTCAAAATTTTTCTCGATCCAACGCAGCCCCGATGGCGCCGACTGGTCTGCAATCGGTCAGGTTGCCGCCGCCGGCAATAGCAACCAGCCCCTCAAATATGATTTTGTGGACCAGCAACCCCTGGCAGGAACCAACTATTATAGATTGGAGGAAGTCGACGACATCGGCGCGTCAACTTATTCTCCCGTTCGGACCGTGGATTTCGCTGCTTCATCACTGGCAGTCAACTGGTACCCGAACCCGGTTCGCGACCGCCTGACGGTTACAAGCGGCACCGCCCTGAAATCCCTAACTCTGGTGAGTCTGGACGGTCGCATCCTGCAAACCGTCGAAGGATTTTCATCAGGCCAGTCACTGGACCTTAGCCAGTATCCGTTTGGCATCTATTTCCTGATCATCCGGACCGCCGATGGGCAGTCCCGTACTGCTAAAATTGAGCGGAATTAACGGCCGTTTGCACCAAAATGTCATTTATAACTATTTGACAATCAGTCGCTACAAGAAATAACGGCGAATACTTGCAGTACTCCGTTTTAATTTCTATCTTACTGCAAATCCGAACCCGTATGAAGCCGCAAGCCCCCAATATCCTTTGCGGAATTTTGATCATTTTTTTACCCTACGCAGGAATTGCGCAGCCACCCGCTATAGAATTTGCCAATGGCTCCGGGCCCGCAGGCAATGGCTCATCTCTTGCCCCCCAGATCATTACTTTCCAGGATAACGCGCTCAATCCCGTAACTGGGACCTACACTCCGCTTACCTCGCCCATAACTGCCACTTTTACCATCAGCAACCAGCAATATACCCTTCTACCCACACAGAATCCCAACGGTGGCAGCATCTCTTTTGGGGCTTCCAACAACACAACCGGCAAATTGATCGCCCCAGCTACTCTTTTCCCGGCTATGAATTATATCAGCAACGCTCAGGTCCCTGATTTCAGTTCCACTCCGGTGAATATCAATACCGGAATGTCGTTGACCACCAATTATGCCGTTGAAATGTATACTTCCGTCATGGGCCTTTACAACGCCAACGCGATGACCAACGGAACGTATTACATGGCCAACCTGACTATCACTTTCAACGTACCCATTACTAATCCGGTCATCCATATCGTTGGAATAGGCGGCTTCTCCGGTGCGCTGGGTTTCACAACCGACTTGACATTGACAACGCCCGGGCTCACTATGACCGAATTATCCGGCTCGAAGGAATTAAGTGTGGCAGGCGGCGGCACCCAGATCGTGAATACCGCCGCAGCACCTACGGCTACGACCGGCGCAGGCGCGGCATCCGGATCGGTTGTAGTCAACGGAACCAGTGTGACCTCGCTGACCTTCCAGCTCACTCTTCGGGGTGACGGCAAAGCCCCGGTGTGGGCAACCGCCAACGAGCATGTCGGGGACGCCTGGTTGATCGCCGTTTCCGCACAGAATACCTTTGACGTCCTTCCGGTAGGTATAACCTCGTTCACCGCCGAGCCCCAACAGCACTCCGTGGACCTGCAATGGGCAACTGCAACAGAACAAAACTCCAAATATTTCAACATCGAACGTAGCCAGGACGGTGCCAATTGGACCAGCATCGGCCAGGTAACTGCGGCCGGCAACAGTGATGGCCTCCTGCAATATAATTATGTTGACCGCCAGCCTCTGACCGGCACTGACTTTTACCGGTTGCAGGAAGTCGATCTCGATGGCTCGTCAGTCTATTCAATCATCCGGGACGTAAACTTCACCGACGCTGCCGTTGGGATCAACTGGTATCCCAATCCGACCCATGACCGGTTGACGATATCAAGCTACAGCAATCTGCAATCGATAGCCTTGACTACCCTGGACGGCCGCATCCTGCAAAAAGTCGAAGGATTTGCATCAGGTCAGTCCCTCGACCTAAGCCGGTATCCGTTCGGGATCTATTTCCTGATCATCCGGACCGCCGATGGCCAGACCCGTACTGCTAAGATTGAGCGGAATTAACGACGCCCGAATCAACGTTCCCGTAAACGACCCTCCCCGCGATCATCGTTAAACTGACGTTTATTCCTTCATCGAATACGACAATATCCGCGTCCTTCCCCACCTCCAACCCCCCTTTGGACCTCTCCACCCCGATTATCCGCGCCGGCGTCGCTGTCAGCATCTCCACCGCCTCCCTTAACGACACCCCCGCATTCATCATCGTCCGTACCAGCCCGTCCGCCGTCGCCACACTCCCCGCAAACGCACTCCGGTCAGACAGTTTTGCCACTCCATCTTCTACTATGACCGGCAACCCGTTATCAAGCCCACCCAACACGCTCTCCCCCTCGGGCATCCCCGCCGCGCGCATCGCATCCGTCACCAGCGCCGTGTGCGCAGCCCCCTTGATCTGATGTACCAGCCGCAATAACGGCGCTGGAAGATGAACCCCGTCCGCAATTACCTCCACATCTATCTCCGGCACCAAATAAGCGCACTCGATCGCGCCCGCATACCGGTAAAGCCCCCTCCTCGTAACCCCATTCATACAGGAATACAAATGCGTCGCCAGCGTATACCCGTTCGCAAACCCCTCCATCGTCTCCTGAAACAACGCATCCGTATGCGCAAAAGAAACAAGGATGCCCCGCGACCTCAACTCCCGCCCGAATTCAAGCGCACCCGGCAGCTCCGGCGCCGCGCTCCATCGCCTGATATCTGAGGAGCGCGAAAGGATCTCTAAATATTCTTTCCGATCCGGGTTGCGAATGTACCTCCTATCTTGCGCCCCCTTCTGCCCCATGGCCAAATACGGCCCCTCCAAATGCAACCCCAAAAACTGCGCCCCCATCTGATTCCTCCTCCTCGCCTCCGGATAAATATCCAATATCGAATTCAACTTCTCATTCGAACAAGTCAGCGTCGTCGGCAACATCGCCGTCGTCCCATAACGCGCATGCAAAGCCGCCACCCCCAAAAAAGCCTCCACCGTCCCATCCATAAAGTCATGCCCTCCCCCACCATGCACATGGATGTCGATAAACCCCGGCGCCACATACCGTCCCCCCGCATCGATCACCACCACCTCGCCTGCCCCCACTCCTCCATCCCGTGCCGCCTCGCCAGCCTCCACCCCTCCATTTCGCGCCGCATCGCCGCCCTCCACCTTCACATCCCCCTCCGCAACCTCATCGATTACCCCATCCCGCACCACCACCGTCCCCCGCGGCATCACTCGCCCCGGTACCACCACTCTCCCATTATGAATTTTAACTATTCCCATATCACGAAATTATACCAATCTCCCGACCTTTAACCTCATGAACCCGCTCCAATACCTTTTTCTCGTTCTAATTGTTTCCACGGCCACCCCCCAACCCGGCCGCACTCAAACCACCCGCACTCAGTCCGGACTCATCAATCGCAGCATCGTTCGTCAGGACTCAGCCTTTTTTTTCGACAATGAAGAAAACATCATCGAAATCACTGAATCAAAAAGACATTTTACCCGATAAATTTGGGAGACCAGAAAGCTCGCTTGGGAAATATTACGACGGGGTCCGCCACCGTCCCGGAAGTGATCGCCAACAGGAGTATAATCATATTTATTCCCGGATACAAGGACTTGCATTGCGTGGCAATCGACTTCGAATTGGACCTCGTCGCCGACCAGATCCCTGATTGGCAGAAAATTACGCGAAATCAAGGTGCCAGCCTGACACCCGAATCCATTGCCCTCATCCGTCATCTTAGAGCCGGCAACAAGATCACCTTCAACGAAATTCGCGTGAAATGCAGAAACTGTCGGATTCGCACCCTCCCCCCGTTCACCCTCACCATCAAATAACTCCACCATAACCTAATTTCGGCTAAGCGCCGCCAAAATCTTCTGCCTTTCATCCGGCTCCTCCGACAGCTCGATCCAATCGTCTTTCTGACTAATATTAAAATAGCATTCCGACGACAATGTTGGACTATCTGAATCAAAAAACACCTTATAGCCGTCGATCATCCCATGCTTCCCACTGCTGTCATCCCCTGCCTGATCGGCCACCTTGCCCATTGACAAGCAATCCGCTTTTACCATCAGGGCAAAATGAGAAATTTTGTCGCGCTCTATTCCATAAACATCCTGGAAAAATTGCAGGAAATTGTCACTAGGATCGCCCATAGATATCAAGATGAAACCCCTCGCACTTTCAAATGGCATCCATACCTTAAACCCGATCTTCTTGCCCTTATAAATCCCCAAAACAGTAATCTTTACCGACCGGAGCGGAAAATTCAGCGTATCCGCTTTCGTCGCCTCCTTCGCCACCGGTCCCTCATGAAGACCGGATTGGCAGGAGAAAGCTGCCATAACAACCAAGGTCCAAAACCTTCCAATCGTCCTATTCATATGTAAGAATATTAACATGCAGCGCAATTTTACATATAAATACTTACCCCACCCCACAGTCTTCTTTAATTTCCAAAACAACCCACCCGCCTGCGCTCGCCGGAACCACCCACGCCCCCACCTTTGCACTATCGTTTTACCCGCAAATTTTATTTTATGAAAAACCGCTTGTCAAAACTTTTTTCTTCCCGCAAATCCTCCTTTTTACCCTTCGAACCCACCCACCGCCGTATCAAGATCTCACTGCATCAACTTATTAACGACCTGCTCGCTAACCTCCAACCTCTTGCCCACAACCGGAACAATGTCATCCACAATGGGGTGCCCCAGGGCCTTTGTTTTATCGCGGAAGAAAACCAGCTTGCCTTCAACCTCTGGCACCTGCTTCGCAACGCGCTACACGACCGTCAAAACGAACGTATCCACGTTTTTGCCCTCGTCGACGACCACCACACCACCATTTCCGTCAACAGCGCCGACAATAATCTGGCCTTCAGCATCCCCAACTTCAACCTCGCCCTGTAACCCCCTACCCCTGTACCCCTCTCCTTAGTTCCACTTAACCTTCCTGGAAAATAAATACCTTTGCCGCCCACAACCATCATTCTCGATGAAATACCAACTCCTGGGCCGCACTGGCCTGAAAGTATCCGAACTCTGCCTCGGCACCATGGGCTTCGGCACCGAATCCGGCTGGGGCGCCGAAAAGGCTGTTAGCTTCTCCATCATGGAAGCCTTCGCCAACGCCGGCGGCAACTTCCTCGACACCGCTAATATTTACAAGCTCGGAACCAGCGAAAAGATCATCGGCGAATTCATCAACCCGCGAGATCGCGACTTTTTTGTGATCGCCACCAAATATTCGCTCCGCGATAACAACACGAATCCAAACGCCAGCGGCAACAATCGTAAAAACATGATGCGGAGCGTGGAGCAAAGCCTCCAACGGCTTCAAACCGGATTCATTGACATCCTCTACCTCCATATCTGGGATGACCTGACCCCTATCGACGAAGTGGTGAGAGGGATCGATGACCTCGTTCGCCAGGGTAAGGTAAACTATGCCGCCATCAGCGACACGCCGGCCTGGATCGTCAGCAAGGGAAATACCCTGGCCGAACTAAAAGGCTGGACACCATTCGCAGCCTTGCAAGTAGAATATAGTCTCCTCCAACGTACACCGGAACGCGACCTGATCCCCATGGCCAACCACTTCGGGATGACCGTAACCCCCTGGGCTCCCCTGGCCGGTGGCGCCTTAACCGGCAAATATCTCAAAGGCGGCCAGGGCCGGATCAAGCCGGAAAGCAACCGCCGCGACGAAAACAGCACCCGCATTACCCGCGAAGTAATGGCCGTAGCCGACCGCCTCGGCGTAGAGCCCGGCAACGTAGCCCTGCAATGGACCCGCCAGCAGGGTTTCAATTGCATTCCCATCGTCGGCGCGACAAAACTCGAACAACTCCACGAAAATCTAAAGATAATCGACCTCGTCCTGCCGAAGGAAGACGTCGACCGCCTGAACGAAGCCAGCGCGATCGAACTTGGCTTTCCCGGCAAGTTCTTCAGGGAAGAAGGGGTCCGCCTCAACAACTACGGCGGCTTCTACGACCGCATCATCCGCCGCTCATAGGACCGTGGCCCACCTACTGCCCAGCCTTCCCCGGACCCGCATTCTCCGCACTGCCCGCCGGATACGGCTTCTCCCCCTTCGCCGCAAACCACAATATCCTGTTCATCAACTCATCCTCGCCCCCATCTACCTCCTTGAATACGCGGGAAGCCGATAGTCGGGCATAATATGCCGCCGTCCCCGTCAATCCCGACATCCCATGATTCATCTTATTCAACGGGATAAGATTTGGCATAAACGAGTATCGATAATCCGGGCGAAAATCTCCAAAACAATCCCACATCGGCAACGCCGTCGCGTCGATCACATTCATCGGCGGTATCCCCAATATCTGTTCGATCGTCCGCACCATCCCGGTCTGGTTATAATTGGTATGGATCACCTTTCCCAGGACCGAATATGGGCTGATCACCAGCCCGGTCGTCCGGTACGGCGAGATATGATCCCAGCCGCTTTGCGAATCGTCTTCGGTCACAAATACCACTGTGCTGTCCCAAAACCTGCTATGCGAAACGGCATCCACGATGCGCCCCACAGCAAGATCATTGTCGGCGACCATCGCCTGCGGCACCGGGAAGTTTGGCGAAGTCCCTGAGGTATGATCGTTCGGCAGCGACAGCACCATCAGGTCGGGGAGACTATCCCCGGATGCCTGCTCGGCCGATTTCAAATCAGCAATAAAAATATCCGCCCGCAACTGATCCGTGAATGCCAGGTTGTCACAATCCGGATAAGCAGGTGAAATAATAGGCCGCAACCGCCCGATAGTGGTCGAATTGACAAAACCCTGATCCACACGCTGCAAGTACCGGTTATAAATATCTTCCCATTTGAGCGAATGATCGTATTTCGTCGTACAGGCCTCACCGTATACCCGTACTTTTTTCCCATGATCCAGAGCGTCATTCCAGATAAAGCCGTTCCTGTTATACACCAAAGCATCCTCCTGGCGGTGCGGATAGCTCCTGAACCAGGCCCGGACACTCTTCTCGATATAGTCCGACACCATGGCCCCATCCGTCCACTGATGCCCCTCTGCGGAACACTTGCCGGAGGCGTAATAATTGTCCATCAACAGGAACTTGCCTGCAAGCTGATGCTGGTTGGGCGTCACGCTGTCACCGTAGATACAAAGCGCCGCCGCCCCCCGGCCCTGCGGAATGTCACCAAAGACCTGGTCATAGGTCTTGTTCTCCTTGATAATATAAATGACATGCTTGAATACGCTGGGCTCCCCGATCCGTTCCGGTACCGGCCTCGGAGCTACATCACGCCGCGGCGCCCGGTTAGTCAGCGCCAGCCGGAAGAAGAGACTCCCCTCCTGAACTTGCTTCGTATAGGTCTTCAATTCCTTGTCGGAAGGAACCGGAACAATACTAATGCTTGCCAATTCCTGGTGGATCGTATAGCCGTTCATCGGCTCCCCTGTCGCCGTATACGCCTTCATTTCATGGACCGCTGTCAACACCCGCGAACCCTTTGCCTCGTTATTGGCGACATATAGCTCGTTGCCCAACAGGACGATCCCGCCCGGATAAGCCTCGGTAGGGATATATCCCCTGACAACCGTCTTGCCCTTTCCGGAAGAAGAAACGCCGGCGCCCAGCCGCACCACGCAAACCGCATTGTCAAAACCATTCGTCACATACAGGTTCGTTCCGCTTTGATCGAGCGCCAGTGCCGTTGGACTGCTGCCATAATACGTGAGGCTTCCGGAGAACAGCCCCACCGGGATCGAATCGACAACCTCTCCGCGCCGGACGTCCACTACGCTCACATTATCGCTGTTGCCATTGCAGACATACAAAAAGGCGCTGTCAGGGCTGGCGACGATCGCGTTAGGATGCAACCCCAGGCCAAGCTCGCGGACCTTCGACCCGTTTTGCGCATCGATCACCGAAAGACTGCCCATGGCCGTGGCGCCCGTCACCGGATTCGTGTAAACACTCCCCCAGGGAGTACCGGCATGCTCGAGACTGCTGTCCGTCACAACCGGCCCGGCCCAATTGGTTACATAGATCTTGTTGCCGATAATCTTGAGCCCATACGGCGCCTCCTCCGTCGGCGCCGCCCAAACTACCTCCATCTCCGGGAATCGGATCTTCAGCAATTGGTTGTTGCCATTCAGCACCACATAGAGAAAAGGAACGCCTCCCTCTACCTTTACGGCAATATCATTCGGCAACGCCGTAGCCGCCGGAGCCACCGCGGTAAGCGGCATCGAAGTCACCTTGGCAATCCCCGCAGAATCCCACGTCGCCGTCATCAGGGCGGAAGAACGCGTGGTCCCCGCGCCCCACACAAGATAGACCTGCCCGTTATATAGGAACGACTTGATCCCGCAATAGGTGCTCATGAGCCCTTTAACCCGGGAGGAAGTATCATCCCGGTAGACCCACCGGTGGACGATCTCCCGCGTACCCGCATCCACCACCGCAACACCCGAACGATCTTCCACAGCCACATGCCTGCCATCGGGCATCACCGAAAAGTCCAATGCATGATTCTCCTGCCTGGGATCCCCGAAAGTGATCACCTTCCCCGCAGACCGTACCAGGCGGTTGTACGGCATAATAGTAAAAGGACTTTCCTGCTGAAGCGTACTGTCTTCATACCCGGCCCGGAATGCACCGGCATCCTGACCCATCACCGAACCGAAAAAAGTAGAAAAAAGAAAGAAAAATAAAAGCCTGCTGTGTATCATGCGCCAATTTACATAACCTGACCCAATTTTCGTCCTGTGCCCCCACTTCTTAATAATTACTTCTCACCCGATCTGGACCCCAATTACTTCTCACCCACTTGGACCCGTTCTTCCCCTTACCCACTCAGCACCCCGTCCTCCCCTTTACCCACTCTGCACCCTCTCCTTCTCCTCACTCGCGCCCTCCTCATGCTGCACCACCTTATATGTCCGCCCGAACCTATACGTAAACGACAGGAAAACAACCCGGCTATCCCGTTTTATCTTAAAGTATTCCGTCGCATCCGGAAAAGACGTCAACCCCTCCATCGCCCCCGTATATAGCATATCCCGGAAACTTAGCCGCACCGTCCCCTTCTTCTTCAATACCGGCTTGCTCATCCCCATGGAAAGCTGCCCCGTTGGATACAACAATTCCTGAATATCGTTCCGGGCCCGCGTCGTATAAAAACCGGCCAGTTCACCGACATACCCGTTCCCCAGACTAAACTGATTGCTCATATTCACATTCAGCTGGCTGATCATGGAAGTATAATCATTCCCGTTAAATCCACGCAATTGCTTATGGTTGAAGACACCCCCCAACTGCAACGACCACCACCTCACCGGCGTCAGGCTCAGACTAACCGAAACTCCCAAATTGTACACGCTCCCCACATTCCCTTGCGTGTAAAACAATATCGTCCCCGTCGTATCCGACAGAAATATCTGGGAGAAATAATTGGAGATCCGGCTATACGAAACCCCGGTTGTCAGTAACTCCCCGTATTGATGCGTCAATTCGATATTCCAGCTATACTGCGGCAGCAGATAAGGATTACCGCTCTCATAGGTGTATTTGTTGATAATATATAGGAAGGGGTTCAGGTTCTGGTAAACCGGCCGGTCGATCCGCCGGCCCACCGTCAGGCTAAGGCGCTGCATCGAATCAAGTTTAAACGAAAACGAGCCGCTCGGGAAGAGACTGCCATACCGCCGCGACACCATGGAATCCGGCTGCACGCTGTTGCCAAACTCGTTCGCCGTATACCCCGTATGCTCGTAGCGGAGCCCGGCCTGATAGCCGAACTTCCCATACTTGCCCTCGACTGAAACATAGCCCGCAGCAATATGCTCGTGATAAACAAAATGATTGCTCCGTGTATCATCGACCACCCACTCCTGGTTCGTCCAGTTCTGATAAGTGGCGGCATTATCGGTATGGCTGGAGGAAAGTTTCAATCCCGCTTCCAGCGTAACGCCCCCGCCGAGCCCCGCCGTCCCATCCAGTTGCCCCGACCAGATATCGATCGTCGTCGGAATAGAACTTCTGAAGACCGAATCATAACCTCCCGCCGTAAGCAACTGGTTGTCGAAGTCCTGCTTCGCCTCCAGCTGATAGTGCAGGTAGTCCAGATCTCCATGTATCTCTACATTCTTCGCAATTGCCTGCCGGGCATGGAGATTCACCGACCCGTTCCGGAAATGGTTCCCCGGACTGCTCCTGGTAAGCACCGAAGAATCGACGCTGCCCGAAACCGGATCCAGCCAATTCGCATACCCGTTATTCACTCCGCTCCGATGGATATCCGTTCCCGTAAGTACAAATCCGACCGTCGTCTTCGCTGACGGGGAATAATCCAGACCGGTCTTGGCCGTATTGTTGACCACCGTGCCCGTAAAATAGGTTGGCTGCTGTAGTACCGCTAAAACGTCCTTATTATTGTCCAGGTATTTTCGATAGGCGTAGAGATTGGTAAGATAGTGAACATCATTGATGCTGTAGTTCAGAAACGCATTGATTGCCCCCTTCCGATAATTCAACACGAGGCTGTTATTGGTCTTGGGATATACACCCTGTCCATAGGACCCGGTAATACTGCCGTTCAACCCATCGGCGCCACTCTTTTTTGTCCTGATATTGATGATCCCGGCGCTTCCCGCCGCATCATACCGCGCCGGAGGGTTGGGGATCAATTCTATCCGGGCAACCTGCGCTGCATTCATGCTGCTCAGCAGGTTGTTGAGATCGTCACCGGTCAGATAGGTAGGTTTGTCGTCGATCATCACAAGTACCCCCTGCTTCCCGTTTAGCGTAATCCCGCCATTGCGGTCCACCGTCACGCCCGGCGACCGTTCCAGTACCTCAAGGACCGTCGACCCCGTATTGGTGGGCGAAGCCTCGACATTGATGATCACCCGGTCCCTCTTTCGCTCTACCACCGGCGCCCTTCCTTTCACCGTAACCGACGCCATCACCCGCCCCGTATCCCGCGACTGTCCCAATACCGCGACCGGCATCGCCATCACCCCCAATAATAAGGCTACATTCTTCATGGTCAATCCCAAAGATCAACCACAATCCGCACAACCCGCCGCCACTGCTCCCGCGCCGCCACCGCTAATCATTTATCCCCGATATTATTCACCATCATGGATTTCCTATCGGTAATGATAACCTTCGCATTCGGCGACCTCACCAATTCCTTCGTCACCTCGATGCTCTTGTATTTCAACAAGCGGTCCGTCAGGGTGGAGTTAATGGTGTTCTGATAATTCTTGATCGCATTCGCGTCGATTTGCATCACCAGCGAATCAGTCCTTTGCTTTTCCAGCGAAAACTTCAACTCCTTCTCCCTCGTCTCGATGTCAAAATCCTCCTGCTCCCGTCTCGTCTGCAATTCAAGTTTCGTGAGCTTTGCCACCTGATCCGCCTTGGCCTTGTCCTCGATGGCCCTCAACACCTCGGCCGGCATATCGATATCTTTGACCAATACGTCATCGAGCACAATTCCATAAGGCGCAATAGCCGCCCTCAGCTTATCTTCAATATTCTGCTCGATCGTTTCCCGCTCTCCAAGCAGTTCGACAGCCGAATACGTCATCGTATATTCGCGGACGATCGCCATGAAATTGTTGACGACAATCTCCTGCCCATAGCTCATTCCTACATTGGTATAGATCTGTGGAGCCGCCTCCGGCTTGATGTGATACAAGGCCGTCAGGTACATTTTTACCTCGAGCCCCTCTTTTGTCGGCGGGCTCATCGTCGTCGAGTACTCGGTTATGCGTGTACTGAAGATGCGGATTTTGGAGTTGAAGAGGTTGAAGTGATGGCGGCCAGAAGACAAAATACCGGGTTGGATCACTCCCTTATGAACGACGAAACCAACTTCTCCCGGATTGATCGTTTTACAACCAGCGACTACGGTCATACAAAGCAAAAGGATTCCTCCACATTTGATAAAGGTGTTTTTCATAAACCAACGGTTTTAAATTTTGAACAAAGATTAGCAAACCGAAGGTAGTCCGCTCCCCCGTTAACCCGTGGTTAATCACCCTATGGTTTTACTAACCGTTAGTTAATAGACTTCTTCAATATCGCAACAGCTCTCTCCTGTTCCCTAAAGTCAAGCGAAGCGAAGCCCATCCCTTTTGAGTTGTACTTCAGCTTCCCCGTATCGTAATCCGTTCCGTCACTCATAATAAGCCCATTCCGGTAGGCCCGCTGCACCACCGTCGGCAAATCATTGTCCTGGAAATCGGCCCACACCGCCATCCCGCCTTCCGGTACCTTGAACGAAACCCTATCTCTCAACTCCCGTTGAACCAAATCGCAGAAATGATCTCTGCGCTCCTTATACAATTTTACCGACTTCTTGATATGCCGCCCGACCGTCCCGTCTTTATACAAGTCCGCAATAGCATTTTCAATAAGGCTGTCGCCCTGCGTGTCGATCGCCTTCCGTAACGACGTGGCGCTTCGGATAAACCGCTGCGGAGCGACCATGAACCCAACCCGGATCGCGGGCGCCAGAGATTTGCTGAGCGCCCCGATATAGATCACATTTCCATTCCTGTCAAGACTTGCCATCGGCATCATCGGTTTACCGGCATAATGGAAATCATAGTCATAGTCATCTTCGATAATGGCAAATTTATATCGCGTAGCAAGTTCCAGCAGATGAAGCCGTCTTTCTGAACTAAGCGTCGCCAAAGTCGGGTGGTGAAAATGCGGTATCACATATACCATCCTTACCGGCTTTGTTTTACAGATCTTTTCCACCCGATCCATATCGATCCCCATCTCATCCATCGGGATCAAACTCATCCTGGCGCCCGCCAGTTCAAATGTACTGTTGGCCCTCGCATACCCCGGCGTTCCGGCAATGACTACCTGATTCGGCCGGATAAGCAGTGAAGCCGCTATATAAAGCCCCATCTGGGTTCCTTTCGTAATCAAAATTTCCTCCGGCCCAACCGAAAGCCCCCTCGTATCATTTAGAAACGCAGCCAGCGTCTCCCGTAAATAGACGGTCCCCTGCGCCCCTCCATACGTCAGATACTTCTTATTGAACGCCAATCGGGAAAAACTCCTTATGCTTCTGACAAGGTCTTCGATCGGCGCCAGACGCGCATCGGGAAATCCATCGTCCAGCACCAATTTTCCCGGAGGCGGGAATTCCTGGGAATAATAAGGCAGGATCTTTTTCTCCTCGTAAGTAAAACCCGGTTTTTCAGGCAGATGAAATACCACCGCCGAATCGCCATCACCTAATTTTCCCGGCGTAAGCGTGGGCAGATCTACTTTCACAAATGCACCCTTCTGCGCCCGGATCTCCACCCACCCTTGTGATTCCAGTTCCCTGAAGGCCGCCGCGACCGTGAGCCGGTTGATCTTCAGCAGATCCGCAATGGTCCTTGCGCCGGGCAACCGCAGCCCTTTTCTGAGCTTTCCCTGACGAATGCCTTGAATGATCGACTGGGATACCTGCATATAAACGGGTACCCTGGACCTGTTATCAATGACAATCAATTCCTTTATCAGTTGCATAACTGGACTAGTTGATATCTTGAAACTGGAGTACTTGTATACTCCAGTAAAGGTATAGCTTTGGGTCTAAATACATCAACCATGACCCGCTTATTCTCCCATCTCCGCCGGTCCTTCACTGCCCATCTCCGCCGGTCCTTCACTGCCCTATCCCTATTATCCATAGTTAATTCCGCCACCGCACAGATCGACAGCTTCCCCATGCCCCCATTAAAATTTGCTCCCAACGGGGATCTTATCATTACCGCATCGCCCGAATCCTCCGGGAAAGACTTCGATTTCTTTGTTGGAAAATGGAAAATGAAGAACAAACACCTGAACGCCCGTCTCGCAAACTGCAAGGAATACACCGAATTCGAAAGCACGGTCGAAGACCACGCCGGACTCGAAGGGAATGGTAATTTCGATGTCGTCCACCGCCAACTCCCCGACGGAAAAATATACGAAGGCCGAACGGTCCGCACGTTCGATCCAAAAACAAGACTTTGGCGGTTATATTGGATGGACAGTAACGGCGGGCCGATCGACCCCCCGCAAATAGGCTCATTCCACAATGGGGTCGGCCTGTTCTTCGCTAAGGACTACCAGGTAGGGCGGCCCGTTATAATAGTTTTCAGATGGGACATTACCAACCCCAACCAACCCGTCTGGGGCCAGGCATTTTCCGATGACAATGGAAAGACATGGGAATGGAACTACTCCAACACATCGTATCGCGCCAACTAACTATTCGGAAAAATCCTTCCCAATAACCGTGTGCTCCGGCTTATCAGCCAGAATCAACGAAGTATTGGTCTCCCCGAACTCCTCGAGCCGCTCGATCACCGCGGCCAGCCGCCCGCTGGAAGCCGTCACGACCTTCAACAAAACACTATAATTGCCTGTAACGGTATGCCAGTCGATGATCTCCGGGATCGACCCGATCAGCGCCATCATTTCCGCATGCCTGACCTGATTGGCCTTGAAGAAAATATAGGCGCGGATGCTCAGCCCAAGCCTATCCAGATCGAGCACCGTTCGATATCCCCGGATATATCCCTGCTCTTCCAACTTCTGGATCCGGTCGGCCACTGCCGGCGCCGATAACCCTACCCGCCGCCCGATCTCCGCGGTCGGGAGCCGCCCATCCCGCTGCAGCTCCTCCAGGATATGCCAGTTAAGATCGTCCAGTACTTTATGATTGATGGTTTTGTGCATGCAGAAACATTGAATAGTAAGAATTCAGTTCCAAATATCCCCGAAAATTAGCCAGATAACCGGTTATCAATCGCTAGTTTCACGGTGCCTCATAAAATTAAGGAAAATGCTAACCAAATATCTGCCCCTCCTTCTCCTGGCCGTGGCCTCCACCTCCACCTCCCTCCATTCGACCGCCCAGCAAGTGGTCGAGATCCGCTCCTATACGCTTCAACCCGGCACCCGCGACGCCTTCCACCAATTGGTGATTGATCGGTCGCTGCCTATGTTGCAACGCTGGCAAATCCCTGTTCTGGGCTTTGGCCCGAGCCAACAGGAAGACAGCAGCTACTACCTGGTCCGCACCTATCCTTCCCTTGAGTCCAGGCAGCAGTCGGAGGATGCGTTCTATGGCAGCGCCGAATGGAAACAAGGTCCCCGGCAAGCCATCGTCTCAAAGATCCGCTACTATACCACCATTATCCTGCCTGCAGACAGCCTGCGGCATTGGACGGAACGCCTGGATCAACTGACCGGCCGGCTTTCTGACAGCGTAGCCCTCAGCCGCCTCAATCACCAGTTCATCGAAAACTTCATCCGTCAGGACACCCTGAATCATTCTGCCATCATCGACCCCGATTTTGTTTGTATTGAAGGTGACGGCTCCATCGTCCCCCGCGCCGCCTACATGAAGGACTGGGCCAGCGCGTACGCCCGCAGCGGCTATCTCACATTTACCTATACCGACGAGACCATACGCATTTTCAGCACAACCGCGCTGGTGCGATCAAAAACTGTATATACCAAATCTATCAATGGAACGATCATAAAAGGCAACAGCATTTATACCGATACGTATTTCAAACGCGACGGCAAATGGCGATGCATTCAGGCACAGATCACGCCAGTCCGTTAATTCACCTTTCACTGTCAACATTCCCCTCCAACGCCCCCTCATCGATCCGCCTCGATTGATACTCCTCCTTCCACTCATGCTTCCACCTCCGGTGACTCCACAGCCACATATCCGGCTGGCTACGTATCACCGATTCAAGATATCTTACATACGCGCGCGTCAGTTCCCCTTCCGGCAGCAACGCGGCATCCTCACAGGCCAGCTTGATCGTCGCATGGTAATGACCGCGCCGCGGTTTTGTAATTGACGCAAAAACCACCTGCAAATGCCCGTTGCGCGCCCCTTTTTCCGGCCCGCTGGCAAACGGGGTCGGCCGACCCAGAAAATCGATCCAGTACGCGTTATGCATACTCCCGGGACTTTGATCCGCGACCAGCCCGAGCAAGTATTGAGTAGAGAGATAAGGAACGATCGACTCGCGCATCTGCGGCGCCGGTAAAAAAACATTCCCATTCCGCGTCCGAAGCCGATAAAACAATCGCTCCAGTGGCTTATTGCTGATTGGCATATACACGACCAGGATCTGAAACTTTGTCATCCCCTTGAGCACAAGCTGCCCCCATTCCCAATTGAAAGTATGCCCTAGATGCATCTGGCAGCTTTTTCCCGTCGCATACAATTCGTCCAAAGCCCGGACATCGATCGTAAATCGCTTGGCCAACCAACGGTCACTGGCAGATACCAGCTTGATCACCTCGATAAAGGAATCGATAAAATTCCGATAGAATTTCTTCGCGATCCGCACGAGTTCGGCCTCGCTCTTCTCCGGGAAAGCCTTTCGCAGATTGTCCATAACCAGCTTCTTGCGATAGCCAAACCCATAATAGATGATCGCGCGCAAACCATCCGACACCAGGTAAAGTAGCCGCATGGGTAGCAGCGATACCAAATAAAGAAATCCGTATAACAGGTAGTACATGAGCGCAAAAATACCACGATCCGTTCATTCCGATCTCAAAGATTTCACCGGATTCATTAACGCCGCCTTTAGCGACTGATAACTCACCGTCAGCATAGTGATGACGATGATCCCCGCACCGGCGGACGCAAAGACCCACCAGGACAGGGGCGCATGATACAGATACCCCTTGATCCACCGGCTCATCCCATAGTACGCCAGGGGTACAGAGATCAGGATCGAAATGCCGGTGAGCTTCAGGAATTCTTTGGAGAGCAGGCTCCAGAGGTTGAGCAGGCCGGCGCCCAGAACTTTACGCACGCCGATCTCCTTCGTGCGCTGTTCGGCTACAAAAGCCGCGAGCCCGAATAACCCGAGACAGGAAATAAAGATCGCAAGACCGGTGAAGACCGCGGCAAGGTTGCCTATTCGCTCTTCACCTTCGAATTTGGCGGCATAGGCTTCGTCGACGAATTTATAGATAAAGGGGCTCGAAGGATTGTATTTTTTAAAGACGGGTGCCATGGCGGCGAGGGTCCTGTGCGGATCGTTGCCGGGTTTGATCTTTACGATCATCTCGCCGGTGTAACGGCCGCCGAGGAAGATGGCGTTTTCGGCGGTATCGTAAGGGTCATTATTGACCATATCGGCGCAGACGCCCACGACGGTGTAGGGTGTCCCAAAGAACTTTACAATCTGGCCGATGGGATCTTTGAAACCGATGGACCGGACGGCTTTTTCGTTGAGGATCGCGGCGGCACTGTCGGTCGGGAAATCGCGGGACATGTCACGGCCACGAGTGATGGTCCAGCCGATGGTCCTACCATAGTCGGGTGTGATATTGACGTTGTTGAAGCTGATGTTGTTCTGATCGGGGCGTTTGCCGGACCAGTCAAGACCGTTTCCATCCTGAAAGGCGGTAGGTGTCATATCCGAGGCGGCGACGTTGGCCGCGAGCCCTTGCTGAATCAGCTCGGTGCGGAGGGCCTCATAATGCCTGTTGATATCAGGGGTATTCATGTCCACCGTGAAGAGGCCATCGCGGTTATAGCCGGTGGGCCGATCCTTTGTGTAGAGAATTTGGCGGAAGACAATGGTCGTTCCGATGATGAGGATGAGCGAGACCGTGAATTGGAGGACGACAAGGATTTGCCTGGGCAGGGAGGCCGATCTCCCTACCTGGAGTTTGCCCTTGAGCACCTTGACGGGGCGGAAGGCCGAAAGATAGAAGGCGGGATAGGAGCCGGCCAGCAGGCCGGTGAAGACCGTGAAGCCAAGCATCGCCGTGAGGAACAGCGGACTGGTCCAGGGGATCGACATTTGTTTGGCGGCGAGCCCATTGAAGAAGGGCAGGGAAATCTGTACAAGAACCAGGGAAAAGACCAAGGCGATGACCGAAAGTAGGATCGACTCGCTGAGGAATTGCGTAATGAGTTGCCCCCGCAGTGAGCCGATGGTCTTGCGGATGCCGACCTCTTTTGCACGTTTTTCGCTCCGGGCCGTAGCCAGGTTCATGAAATTGATACAGGCGAGCAGCAGTACGAAGACGCCGATGATCCCAAAGAGCCAGACCATGGTGATACGGCCGCCTGCGGGTTTATTGAATTCGAATTGGTTATACAGATAGGCTTTGTCAAGGGGATAGATAAGGGCCTCTTCGTGGACGTTTTTGTTGAAGGGAGTAGGAAGATCCTTTACCCTCGCTGTGGCCTGTTCGGCGGAGACGCCCGGGGCCAGTTCCACATATAGATTACCGCAATGATCCTGCCAATCCGTGAGGTCGCGACGATAGCTATTGGCCGCGTTGTCCCAGGGGAGAACGGCCTGAAGGCCGTTGAACGTAGTATTCTTTGGCAGATCGGTATAGACCCCGCCGATGCGATAGACGAGGACGTTATCGACCTTTACGCTCTTTCCCACCGGGTCGCCGTTGCCAAACAGGGCTGTAGCCAGGGACTGGGCGATGATAATTGTAGACGGATCTTTTGTGGCCCCAGCATTGCCCCCGAGCATCCTGAAACCGAACATCGAAGGGAGATCGGCCTGGGCGGTAAGGGCGATCCCGCTTACGGTCTTGCCCCCGTAGTTAAAGAGCCGGCTGCCGCTTTTGAAGTCCGTCATGGCGACGCCGGTGAAGAGATCTTTGTATTGCGTCCTTAGGGCCTTCCCGAGGGGCATCATGATCGTAGGGCCGGTATAGAACTCTTCCTTTTTGGTCGCGTTGGGCAGGCGCAAGTTGACCATACCGACGGCAAGGCGGCTGTGGTCGGGGGCATAGTGGTCGAAGCTTGCTTCATCCATGATCCAGAGCCCGATGACAAGGGCGATGGCCATGCCGATAGAGAGACCGGCGATATTGATGGCGGAGTAGCCCCGGTTTTTCAGGAGGTGACGCCAGGCAAGAAGGAAATAGTTTCGAAACATTTGTTTTGTTTAAGATACTGCTATGCCGGTGGCCAAAAACATGCCCAATTGCCTACAAGTTAGCAATCAATTAGTTAAAGATAGATCCCGTGATTACCTGTCCGGTTTCGAACAGTTCACTGTCCAGTTCCGGCTGATCAATCATCGAAGCTCAAATTAAACCTAATTTTGCCCCACGAATGGAAGTGATCATAACAGACAACCCGATTGAATTAGGGAAATTGGCAGGAAAAGCTGCAGCCGGCGCAATAATCGAAGCCATCGTAAAGAACGGCCAGGCCAATATCATCCTTGCCACCGGATCCAGCCAATTTGAAACCCTAAAGCAACTGGTTTTTGAGAAAGATATTGACTGGAGTAAGGTTGTTATGTTTCATCTGGATGAATACATCGGCTTGCCCGAGTCTTCTAAAGCTAGCTTCCGAAGATATTTGAAGGAAAGGTTCCTCAAAAAAGTCCCTCCTTTAAAAGCGTTCTACCTGATTGGCGGAGAAACAGATCCTCTTGCCGAATGCAATCGCCTGAATGGTATCATTGAAAAGCATTCGATCGATATCGCCCTAGTCGGGATTGGAGAAAACGGACACCTGGCTTTTAATGACCCTCCCGCGGATTTCGATACGGAACGACCTTATATCATAGTTGCCCTCGACGACCTATGTCGTAAACAACAATATGGGGAAGGATGGTTTGATTCACTCGATGAAGTGCCGCGACAAGCCATTAGCATGACGATCAGGCAAATTTTCAAATCAAAAAAGATCATATGTTCTGTTCCCGATGGCAGAAAATCGAAAGCCGTGAAGGAATGCCTCGAATTTCCCGTAAGCAACTTGTTCCCCGCGAGCATACTTCAATTGCATCCAAACTGTACATATTTCCTGGACGAAGCTTCCGCAGCGCTCCTAATCAAAAATTAGGATACGGCGCCCCGGAACCTTAGTTTTGTTAAAATTAATCATTATGAAAAAGACCTTTGTTTTATCTGTGCTGGCACTGATCACTTTCTTCGCCAAAGGGCAAACAGCAAAAAGCGATTGGCTCGCCGGAGGAGCTATCGGGTTTACATCAGCAACACAAAAAGAGTCCGATATTTCAGGATCTGCAAAAACGACAGTTTTCCTCCTAACGCCGGATATCGGGTATTTCTTTATCGACAATCTGGCTGCGGGCATCGGTCTTAACCTTACTTCAACCCATTTAAGCAATTCCGGCCCCTACGGAACCAGTTCCAGTACACTTGTATATTTTACTGCCGGTCCTTTCGCCAGATATTATTTTAATACAAGCCCTCACGTAAAACTGTTCCTTCACGGCGACGCATCGTGGGGCAATGAAAAATATAATTTTAGCTCCGGTGGCCCTAATCAAAGTGTACCAGCCTTCCCGATAAGCATTTATGAAGGAAAAGCGGGCGCCGCCTACTTCTTAAACCAAAATCTTGCCCTGGAATTTACAGCAGGATACCAATCCATGATACAAAAAGATAAAACCGGAGGCACTACTATAAAATACACAACCGGTTCGATCCTTATCGGCCTTGGCTTTCAGGTATATTTAGGCCCCGTAAAAAGATAAAAGATATCCTTCACTACAACCTGGAATCATGACCAATCCAACGACAATAACTATCGCTTCGCACAGCAATCATCCGCTAACGGTGAACCGCCTGGGCTATGGAACCATGCGTCTTACCGGCCCCGAGATCTATGGCGAACCCCACAACCGGCCCGAAGCCTTGCAGATCTTAAAGAAAGCTGTAGAAAGCGGCGTAAACTTTATCGATACAGCAGACTATTACGGCGAAGACGTAACGAACCGGTTGATAGCGGAAGCCTTATATCCGTATCCGGAAGATTTAGTGATCTGTACCAAGGTTGGTGCAACCCGCAGGCCCGACAAAAGCTGGATCCCCTTTAACAAGCCGGGAGACTTGCGTACCAGCATTGAAAACAACCTGCGAACGCTAAAAGTCGATCAGGTAACGCTGGTACATTTCAGGGCAATGGGTGGCGCCATGAATTTTCAACTGTCCATGGAAGCGATGTTCCAAATGCAGCAGGAGGGAAAAATACTGCATGTTGGCGTAAGTAATGTGACAAGGGAAGATCTGGAAACCGCCATGAAAATGGGCGAAATTGCCACGGTGGAAAACATGTACGGCCACGCGCAGCGCAACACGCATAGAGCAGGCCATATGGTAAGCAACGGAGGCGAAGAAGTACTGGATATTTGTGAAAAGAACGAAATCCCATTGGTGCCCTACTTCTCCCTGATCCTGTCGATGCCAAAAAAAGACACCCGAATCGCCGAAATCGCAAAAAAATATGGGGTCAACGAAGTTCAGGCAAACATTGCATGGCTGCTTCACAAATCATCCTGGATCTTGCCCATTCCGGGCACCTCATCCCTGGCACATTTTAAGGAAAACATGGCAGCCGCCAATATTGATCTGACGGAACAGGATATGCAGTATTTACACTAATTTGCGCCCAAAACACTCCCATGAAGGTAACTCGTCTCCTCCCCATCGCCATCCTTCTCTCTTCCACCTGCTGCTACGCCCAGATTACCCCCCAGCCGAGCTCCAGCCAAACGATCACGCAGGGATTCGGTTTAGGGACGATCACCATCGTCTATTCACGGCCCAATACAAAAGGACGCAAGATCTTTGGTGACGTGGAGCCATATGATAAGGTATGGCGTACCGGCGCTAATTCGGCTACCGTTATAACGTTCAGCGACGATGTCACGCTGGAAGGCAATAAGGTACCTGCCGGCGAGTATGGGCTATTTACCATCCCCGGAGAAAACCAGTGGACCGTCATTTTAAGTAAGAAGGCGAAGCAATGGGGCGCTTATACCTACAATCAAGCGGACGACTACCTTCGTTTCAATATCAAGCCTGTAAAATTGCAGCAGCCCGTTGAAACCTTCGCCCTGCAGTTCGAAAACATGTACCCCTCCACCGGAGAACTGCATCTGCTGTGGGAGAACACCGCCCTGGCCCTCCACCTGACCTGTGATATCGACTCCAAAGTCATGGCGCGGATCGACTCGGCCATGAAGACGGACAAAAAGCCCTATTACGCTGCCGTCATCTATTACTGGAATAACAATAAGGACATGAACCAGGCTTTGGAATGGGCCAACCAACTGGAAAAAACCCCCGGTATGCCGCCGATGGTCGCAAAACTTTGGAAAGCCCGGGTCTTGCTGAAGAAAGGAGATAAGCCCGCCGCCATCGCAACAGCGCAGGAAGGCGTGACCGCCGCCACTGCAGCAAAAAGCGACGAGTATATCCGCATGAACAGGGAAGTGATCGCAGAGGCCGGGAAATAATCACCGCTTTTTGCGTCCCCCGCCAATACAAACCCCGATCTTAAGTCCCAGATAACTCGCGTTGCTGGCAACGAAATTGTATTCAGCCCCGACACGCAAATGTCCAACTTCAAAACCTACCCTCGCCATATATCCGAATTGCGACGCACTCGGTATCGAACTGATCGATGAGTTCGACGTACTCGAATCGATGGCGGCGGTCGTGTAAACGCCTGCCCCCGCTCCAATAAAAGGCCGGAAGCCGCCATTTGTAAAATAGTAGTCCAAGGTCAGGATATAGGAAAGATTGTAACCGCACCCTCTACCCTTGCTCCGATAGCCAGCGGATCGATGATCGCATACTTCGGCTCGATAGCGAACAGGGCTCCGCCGTTAAATTGAGCATTCTGAGAGTTGTCCTGCGGACTAGCATAACCGACACTGATTTCCACTTTAAAAGCCTTGAACTTGCGACCTGTGGAGTCCTTGCTTTGCGCGATACCGGCCTTGCCAAACGCGATGGCCAGGAGGCAAAAAAGCCACAAATATATGCACCCTCCCCCGCGTCAGCGGAAAATTCTTACCTTAGCCGCATGCGCGAAATCAAAAATTTCCTTGAGATTTCCGACCGGTTGGCCTGCGCGGGACAACCCGACGAATCCCAACTGTCAATGATTGCCGACCATGGATTTGAGGTCGTTATCAACCTCGGCCTGTCTTCCGGGAAATACGCTTTGCCGGATGAAGCAGCCTCCTTCGCCGCGCTGGGCCTCGAATATTATCATATCCCGGTGCAGTTCGAAAGCCCTCAATTGGCAGATTGGAAGTCTTTCATGGAAACAATGAAACAGCACCGCGGTAAAGCAACGTTCGTCCACTGCGCCGCCAACTACCGCGCAACAGCCTTCACCGGCCTGTATCTTTTCGCCACCTCAGAACTCGATCAGGAAGGAATGTATTTATTTGTTTCGCAATTTTGGCAGCCAAATCCGGTGTGGCAGCAATTCATCGAAGAAGTCAAACAATACATAAGCGGCCCCCCGGAAGGCAGCTGACAATTTTCCCCGGCTTGAACCAACTTGTTCAAACTTGTACGACGCCGCAGCACCCGGGGTTGCAGGGATTCTGTATTTTGGGTGCACCAAAACAATTTACCGGATGGAATTCCTCGCTAAAGCAGGACAATGGGCATTCGCCATTTGTCTAATCGGCCTGGCAGGCCAGCAGCTCTATTATTCGGACCTACGCCCAGTATTTGTCCCGGCATGGGCATCTCCAATTCCATGGCATGCATTGCTGGCCTACCTGTTTAGCATCATTATGATCGGCGCCGCCACTACCCTTTTGCTCCAAAAAGGGACCCGAAGCGCCATGCTCCTCCTCGGCAGCCTCCTCCTTGCCTTGGTCATTTTCAGTTATGTGCCATTCGAGCTCCTGGTCGATCCGAATGGCGGGCAGATCGGGTCATGGAATAACGCTTTAAAGGAGCTGATGATTTCCGGGAGCGCTTTTATTATCGCAGGTATTGCCGGCGCCTATCCAAAACTGCTCATCCCCATGGGCTGCATTTTTTATTCGATCATGCTGGTTGTCTTTGGGATCGAGCACTTTCTATTCGCCGGGTTCGTCAAATCGCTTGTTCCCGCCTGGATCCCCGGCGACCTCTTCTGGACTTATTTCGCCGGCGTCGCGCTGATCGGTTCTGGCATTTCGATCATTTTCGGCATTAAAGTCAAACTGGTCGGGATACTTCTTGGGATCATGGTATTTATCTGGTTCCTTATCCTCCATATTCCAAGGGCGGTGGTTGCCCCGGTTACCGATAAGGGAAACGAAATGTCCAGCGTTTTTGAATCGCTGGGCGTGAGCGGCATAGCTTTTGTAATCGCTTACGGCTATCGGCCACGCCGGATCCTTAAGAAATAACTATTTTATATATTCTTCGCGGCGCATCCTTTGGGAACGGCTTTTGAAGTGACTGCCCATAAATAAATCGGATAGTGGTGGTGCCCGCCTTGATAGCCTTAAGATGATAGACCTGAATGCCGGAACCCCCGGCCTGACTTTTAACCTGGTTTTTTGAATCTG
Organism: Puia sp.; assembly: GCA_035948015.1. Lineage (GTDB taxonomy): Bacteria > Bacteroidota > Bacteroidia > Chitinophagales > Chitinophagaceae > Puia. The sequence goes on along the minus strand of DASZJO010000119.1, from coordinate 31,875 downwards.
CGTTCACAAAAGCAACATAATCGGAAAAGGATGAGTCGATCAGCTGCCAGGAATATCCCTCTCCCAGGGCCGCAGGTAACATGATCATAAACGCTGAATCGCTTTTTACGTTCCGCTTGAAAAATTGCCGGACTTTTGATGCCGAAGTATCCGTTGTTTTGGTACTGTCAGCGGTCGAAGATTGGGCGGTGCAGACGCCGGATATCGCCAGGAATGCGATCGCAGAAAGAATGTGTTTCATCTTGATAGTTTTTAAGTTCATTAAAGTGTCAGACGAATTTGAACTAAACTATCGCGTGGACCAACGGCTAATCGACAAATGACGAATACGATCTGCGAACGATCCCTACCTCGCACTCCAGTTATCTGTCGCCGAAGTCTTGGATTCCATATTTTCAATATCTATCTTCTGATAAGTAAACGAAACCTCCTCCATCGGCAAATTGTTCGGGATCAGCTTATCGGGTGAACTGACGCCCCCATATTGACTTACCTTGCTAATCGTCGCATTGGTCAGCCGGATCGTTTCGAAAACTGCCATCCTGCCATCCATACCCTTTCGGGTAAATTCAATGGTGACGGTTTTGAGGTCCTCATTGGTATAAGCGGCTTGCAACAACTGTGGCGATGCACCATCCAGGTATTTGACGATGGTTATTGGCATCCGCTCCATTTTTCCCGTCGGGAGTCCGGAAGTCATATCCCGCGGGGACTGGACGCTATACGTAAATCCGATACACTCAATCTGGCCCTGCCTGCCCGGGCCCTGCGCGCTCCCCTTTAGTTGCCCCTGACGGCTGGCCTGGACTGTGACATAGGCGATCACCGGCTCTTCAGTCTGAGCCGAAACATAATAGCTGCTGAAAAGAAATGTCAGCATTCCAATGGTGCAATAAATCCTAAATTGTTTATTCATATGACATTTTTTAGATCTCATTCCAGCGGCGGCTCTATATACTCCTCCTCCCTCGCCGCCAGATGATAATGCACGATCAGCCTGACACAAGCGTTCCAGCGCAGGATGGCATCGTCATTGTCAGGTGGGCGAATGGCCTCCGCTTTCTCGTAATGCTCCATGGCATCGCGTAACCATTCATATGCAATGAAACCACTGTCCTGCCTGTTTCCATTCAGAAAGGACTTGCCTTTTCGCTCGCAGATTATACCTGAATAATATTCCTGGTCATAACTATCCGGAATAGAGGGTATCAATCGCTTTGCATTGTTTACGTCGCCTGCCGAAGAGACATTGAATTGATCTGTAATGGACAAAAGAAGGGTAATAATGGCTTTAACATTTCCCGGATCTGTATCCAGGATGTCCGCGCAGATGCTTTCGGCTTGCCAGGGTTCATTAAGCAGCCGATATCTTTCCGCTTTTTCCAGCGCCCCGGGGATACTCTCGCGGGAGATCACTTTAAGATGAAACATAAATTCTATATTTAAATTATTTTCGAAATGCCCGGAATAGTTTTTTTAGCGGATCATAGAACCTGTCTACCACTCGCTCCTTTAGGGGAATAATGGCATTGTCCGTAATGGTGATGTCTTCAGGGCAGACTGTTGTGCAGCATTTGGTAATATTGCAAAAACCAATCCCATCCGTCTTTTTCAGCTCTTCGAGCCTGTCTTCTACATCCAGCGGATGCATTTCCAGGGCGGCAACATATACGAAAAAGCGCGGCCCGACAAATTCGTCGTACAACCGGTGCTCACGCAGGACATGACAGGTATTTTGACAGAGGAAGCACTCTATGCATTTCCGAAATTCCTGCACCCTGTCAACATCATCCTGAGCGATCCGCCATGTTCCGTCTTCGGCGTCGGGCGGTCGTGGTTTGAATTTCTTAATCCTTTTCTTCACCTCAAAATTCCATGAAACATCGGTTACCAGGTCCCGTATCAGCGGAAATGCCTTCATCGGCTGCACAGTTACCGGCTTGTCAAGACGGAGATCGCTAAGGCGGGTCATGCACATGAGCTTCGGCATCCCGTTGATCTCCGCCGAACAGGAACCGCATTTGCCCGCTTTACAGTTCCACCGTACAGCCATGTCGTTGGCCTGTTCCGCCTGGATCTTGTGGACCACATCGAGCACAACCATGCCCTCGCTGACTTCGGTGGTATAGGTTTCAAATTTACCCCCCGATGCATCTCCGCGCCATATTTGGAATTCTGCTGCCGGCATTATTTTGATTCTTCAATGATTTGTTTCAGATCGCTGCGCATTTCGGTTAGTGCTTCCCTCTTTACCTCCATCGCATCACCGTTCCCTTTTGAAATAACAAGGTTGAAATTGCCGCTCTTCTCATCTTTACGGGGGAAATCTTCCCGAAAATGTGCCCCACGGCTTTCTTTCCGTTCAATCGCTGCCCTGGTTATGGCTTCCGACACGGTGAGTAAGTGATTCAGGTCAAGCGCAGTATGCCATCCACCGTTGTATTCCCGGTTGCCTGTTACTCTTACCCGATAGGAGCGCTCCCGCAATACTTTCAACGCTGAAACTGCCCGCAGCAGCTCTTCTTCTGTTCGCACTATGCCAACCAGATCCTGCATCATCTCCTGCAAATCGTATTGCAGTTGAAAGGGATTCTCGCCATTCGTTCGGTCGAATGGTTCCAGCGCCTCTTTCATCGCGGACCCGACTTCCAGGTCATTAATGCGGCAAACTCCATTTTCACCGGCAAATTTTACCGCATATTCTCCTGCCCGCTTCCCAAACACCAGCAGGTCGGAAAGAGAATTACCTCCAAGCCTGTTTGCCCCATGCAGACCCGCCGCGCATTCCCCCGCGGCAAAAAGGCCGGGCACCTTGGACATTTGTGAATCCGCATCGACCCGAACGCCTCCCATCATGTAGTGAGTTGTCGGCCCCACTTCCATGGGTTCTTTGGTGATATCGATATCAGCCAGTTTCATGAATTGATGATACATACTCGGCAACTTCCTCTTTATATGTTCGGCAGCATTGGGGAGCTTATTTTTGATCCAGGAAATATCAAGAAATACCCCGCTGTGCGGGCTTCCTCTTTCTTCTTTTATCTCCCTGACAATACACCGGGCTATGTGATCGCGGGTGAGTAGTTCCGGAGGCCTCCTGGCATTTTTGTCGCCCTGCGTGTATTTCCACCCCTCCTCTTCATTGTCTGCCGTCTGATTGCGGTATAACTCCGGAATATCATCGAACATAAACCTTCGGCCTTCCTTGTTGATCAGGACACCGCCCTCGCCGCGAACACCTTCTGTAACAAGAATACCCCGGACGCTGGGAGGCCAAACCATTCCGGTTGGATGAAATTGAACGAACTCCATATCTATGAGCTCCGCACCTGCGTGATAAGCCAGGGAATGGCCATCACCCGTATATTCCCAGCTATTGCTCGTGATTTTAAAGGCCCTGCCGATGCCCCCCGTTGCCAATATCACCGCCTTCGAATGAAACACGATGAATTTCCCTCTCTCTCTTTCATACCCGAAAGCCCCGGCAATGCGTCCATCATCTTTGAGCAGCTTAGTGATCGTGCATTCCATGTGGACTTCCATTCGCTCATAAATGCCATGATCCTGAAGCGTGCGGATCATTTCTAACCCCGTCCGGTCTCCCACATGCGCCAATCTCGGGTATTTATGCCCCCCGAAATTCCGCTGCAGTATCCTGCCGTCTTTTGTGCGATCGAACAAGGCGCCCCAGGCTTCGAGTTCCCGCACGCAGTCGGGAGCCTCCTTGGCATGCAATTCTGCCATGCGCCAGTTATTGAGATATTGTCCCCCCCGCATGGTATCGGCGAAATGTACCTTCCAGTTATCGCGGTCATCTACATTGGACAGTGCTGCGGCAATACCTCCTTCCGCCATCACGGTGTGGGCCTTCCCCAGCAGGGACTTGCAAACCAGGCCCACGGACGCTCCACCCGCAGAAGCCGCTATAGCAGCTCGGAGGCCTGCGCCGCCTGCGCCAATGACCAGCACATCGTAAGTATATGTGTCGTATGATGGCATTACAAGATTCTCCAGTCACTCCAGACACCCATGGAACACAATCGTATATAGATATCCGAAAATGCAACCCAAAACAGGCTCATCCATGCCCATAGCATGTGCTTCCGGTTAAAACAACCTGCACACAGATACGCTTTCCTCCGGATAGGCGAGGACGAAAGGCGATCCTTGAATCCACCGATCAAATGTCGCAGTGAGTGACAGCCGAAAGTATATCCTGCCAGGAAGACAACATTTGCGGCTAAAACCAGGGTGCCCAGTCCAATGCCAAATGATCTCCCTCCCGTAACAGGGTTGCTGAACCACAATGCCTCCCATACATCGTAAGAAAGAAAAAGCAAGAAGAACAAGGCGATATAAAGGAAATAGCGATGTACATTTTGCAGGATTAGCGGAAGCGAATTTTCTCCCCAATATTTTTTCCTGGGTTCGGAAACAGTGCAGGCAGGCGGATCAGCCCAGAATGCCTTATAGTATGCACCCCGGTAATAATAGCAGGTCAATCGAAAAAGACCCGGCGCCCATAATACGAGTATGGCGGGGGACCAGGGTAGTTTCGCCGGCCACCAACCCGGCTTTGAGCCAAACCAACTATGCGGCGAATCCCCAAACAACGCCGGCGAATACAGCGGAGAGAGATAAGACCCGAAGAAATAGTGCTCCCCCCGCAATGCGGCCCAGGTAACATAAAGGACAAATGAAAACAAAGCGATGAAGACAAGCAAAGGATATATCCACCAGGCATCTTTTCTGTATGTCTGGCCAAATCGTTTGGGCGTTCTCGTCAAGTTCATTTCAGCCATAAATACAGTTTATAACTATTATGGTGAAATCTCAACAGAAATGAAGTTTAAAAAAGCTTATTAAATGTACTGTAAAATAAAGTATGTCCCAAAAAGAAAAAAAACCACAAAAACGCGCAGGAATACACTTTTTAGCCAACCGCACCACTAACTGGGACTCCTATACTCGCTCGGCGACTTACCGGTTTTAGCCTTAAATAGCTTGGTAAAATGTGAAGGGTATTCAAAGCCAAGTTCATAGGCAATCTCGCTGATCGAACTTTCGGTTCCCCATAATAACGACTTGGCCTTTTCGACCAGTTCGAGGTGGATATGTTCCACCGTGCTCTTCCCGGTGAATCGCTGAAGCAGGTCCGAAAGATAATTGGCCGACAGATTCAACTTGGCAGCAAAATAAGTGACTGCAGGCAAACCGAATTCCGTTAAAGTGCTTTGGCTAAAGTAATCCTTTAGCAATGCTTCGAATCGCTGCACAACATCTGCATTCACTTTGGCCCGCGTATAAAACTGCCGGTCGTAGAAACGACTGCAATAATTCAGCAGCAGTTCTATATTACTAACAATCACGCTTTGGGTATGCTTGTCGATTGACTGGGTGTATTCCCTGGCAATCTTCTCTACGCAATCCTTAATGATCTTGCTCTCTTCTTCAGAAATATGCAGCGCTTCGTTCGTCTCATAGTTAAAGAAGGAATACTGGTGCATCTTTTTGCCCAGGCTGGTCCCATGAAGCAGATCCGGATGGATGAATAAGGCCCACCCCTCATCGACCTTGACATCGGGACCCGATCCGATCACCTGACCCGGCGCGGTGAACATCAAAGAACCTTCTCTGAAATCGTACTGGCTTTTGCCATAATACAGCAGCCCGTCGAACTTCTTGCAGGAAATCGTATAAAACCCGAACCTATATAGAGCATCGCTTTTCGGCCGCTTCGCATAAAAATCAGTATGGTCGATGACGCTGATCAGGGGATGCCGCGGTCGGGAATATTGTACTAAGTCGTGCAAATCGCCGATCGATTCAATATCAATGTATTGTTTCTTCATTGTTGATTCAAATTTACGAAAAAAGCTGCCCGCATCGGCGTCAGCCTGCAGGGCAGCGGAAAACTTAGATTCCAGTCTGTTCAGCCATCAGCTTTTTGAAAGCCACATCGTCCATTTGCCCTCTGGTCTCCAACAATGGCACAGCGTCGTGGCCCACCGGGTAACGCAATTTATCCGTACCGTCTGTGGCAGCAGCGTATATAGCTTCGGCTACTTCACCGGTGTTTTCGGACATGGGCCAGTGCACCAAATTCCCCACGAACCGGTCATAAGGCTGCTGATACCCCTCGATGCCGCCAGCCCCATAAAAGCCCATCGAACGCCCCGCAAAATCAGTCTTATAGCCGCCCGGTTCGACTATTTTCGTCCGGATGCCGAACGGGTTGAGTTCGTATTGCAGCGACTCTGTCAGGCCCTCCACGGCAAATTTAGTCGCATGATAAAGGGTGCAGAAGGGGAAAGTAACCCTTCCACCGATGGAAGATAAATTGACGATGATGCCGGACCTCTGCGCCCGCATGGCGGGCAATACGGCCTTGGTGACTTCGATCAGCCCGAAGACGTTGACATCGAACTGCTGCCTGATCACCTCGTCCGAAGCGAACTCCAGCGCGCCAAGCGTGCCGAAACCGGCATTATTCACCAGTACATCGATCTGGCCGAATTGACGAATACCTGCTTGCACGGCATCGCCAATGCTGTGGTTATCGGTTACGTCAAGTCTCGTCACGAGAACACCCGGAATGGCGGAAAGTTCCGATTCTTTTTCGGGGGAACGCATGGTGGCAATGACGTTCCAGCCTTTTTCATGGAATAGCTTGACTGCTGTCCTTCCGAAACCGGAAGAAGCGCCTGTGATCAAAACGGTCTTTTTCATTTGTCTTGTATTAATTGTTCCATACAAAGGTCTCAAGAACCGCCTGCTCCCATTTATATGTTTCTTGGGAATGCTTATACATTTCTTAAATTCGCCACTCAACTACCGCATATGAGAATACGTCTCTTTTGTCTGCTCCTCCTGGCCTCCTTCGCAGTCGCAGCGCAGTTAACCGCCACCGCGCAACCCCGGGCCAGCCTTCGGCCTGCCGCCAACGCCCAACCCGTCCCCACCTTCGACATCTTCTATTCATCCGCCCGCGGCGGCGAGCGACTAACAGGCCGGATGTTCCTCATCTTCGCCCACTCCGACAGCGTCGAGCCGCGCCTGCAGGTAGGCCGCTACGGCACGCAGTTCTTCGGCGTTGACTTCGTCGATCTCCCCCCTGACCACGCCGTCCACATCGACGGCATGACCCTCGGCTATCCGATCAATGAAATGGCGGCTATCCCTCCCGGGGATTATTACGTGCAGGCGGTGTTGGACAGATACACAGAATTCAAACGCTCCGATGGGCATACGCTATGGATGCATATGGACCAGTGGGAAGGCCAGGACTGGCGCCGGTCGCCCGGGAACCTGTACAGCGCAGTTCAGAAGATTACTATCGGCGGCACAAACACCCACGCTATCACTTTCACCGTCGACCAGGTGATGCCCGCTATCCCCCAACCCGCTGACACCAAATGGGTGAAGCATATCAAAATGAAGAGTCAGAAGCTGACCGCCTTCTGGGGCCAGCCCATCTACATCGGCGCCACCATCCTCCTGCCCAAAGGATACGAGGCGAACCCCGGCAAGCACTACCCCACTATCTACCAGGAAGGCCATTTTTCCATCGGCGCCCCCTTCGGGTTCCGGGAAGACGCCAGCAACGACTTCTCCAAAGACTGGGCCTCCGACAGCTTTCCGCCTTTTATCGCCGTGACCATCCAACACCCGTCACCGTATTTCGATGATTCGTATGCCGTCAATTCGGCAAATAACGGTCCTTATGGCGACGCTATCCAGGAAGAGCTTATCCCGGAAATCGAGCGGCAGTTCCGTTGTGTCCCTCAGGGCTATGCGCGGCTGCTCACCGGCGGATCGACCGGCGGCTGGGAGTCATTTGCCCTGCAGGTCCTGTATCCCGACTTCTATGGCGGGTGCTGGGCCTTCTCGCCGGATCCGCTGGACTTCAACAATGTAGAGGGCATCAACATCTACAAGGATCAAAATGCCTTTTACAAACAACACGAATGGTACCGGGCCCCGACGCCGAATACCCGAGTTCCCGCAACGGGGGAGGTGATGCTGACCTCGGCGCAACGCAATACGATGGAGTTGGTGAACGGCACGCATGGGCGGTCGGGCGGGCAGTTGGATATCTGGAGCGCGGTGTTCGGCCCAGTGGGCAGCGACGGGTATTTCAAACCGCTGTTCAACAAGTCAACAGGCGTGATCGATAGCAGCGTGGCGCTCTACTGGCGGAATCATTTCGATATGCTATACTATTTGCAGCATCACTGGGCGGAGGTAGGACCGAAGCTGGTAGGCAAACTACATGTCTTCGCCGGCCGCATGGACGACTTTTACCTCAACATCGCCGTTTATCACATGGAAGATTTTCTGAGCGCCACCAAAGACCCCTATTATAACGGCTCCTTTATGTACGGCGACCGCGGCGGACACGGCTGGAGGCCCTGTACGACCGGCCAGTTGATCCGTAATATGGCGGCGTACTTGCGGCAGAATGGGCATTAAAAGCCCCTCCCATAACGAAATGGCTACATTTTGCTTGTCACTTGCCGTCAAGGAAGTTCACCAAAGCCATATGAAATCCGCGAGGATCCTGTAACGGACCACCATGACTAACGTTTGGCAGCATCACGAGTCTGGCATTCGGAATCAGGTTCGCGAGCGACTCAAAATGTTCACGTTTTATAAACTGTTCATACTGACCAAATGCGATCGCCGTGGGAGCCTTGATCGTTTTAATATCCGCTGGGTCAAGGTTTGGTTCGGTGCTGTATAGTTTTCCCAGGGCGCTCTTTAAGCCATCAAAACCATCAGGCGTGGGAGAAAGCCTGCGATAATCCGCTTCCGCCCGGGCCATGAATCGGCGTGATAACGATGTATCAGGAGGCTCCTTCTTATATCCCGAAGTATCATAGTTTGCGCCGAAAGTAAAAAGTTTGGCTATGCGGTCGGGATGGTGAATAGCCAGGATCAAACCCAGAATACCGCCATCGCTCCAGCCAACTATCGCGGCCCTTTTGATCTTTAAGTAGTCCATTAGCTGCAACACGTCAGAAGCCATCAAATTATAACTAAGCGGCTGATCGGACATCGAGCTCCGCCCATGGCCCCGGCTGTCGGCTATAATTACCATATGTGTTTGGGACAAAAGGGGAACTTCAAAACCCCAGGCATCCGAGCTGGAAAATCCTCCATGTAAAAGGAAAACCGGATTTTTCCCATTTTTATTAAAAATCGCATAATACATTTTAATCCCATTTACAGGCGCAAGTCCGCTATCATCAGCGGCAGCCATGGGTGGTGCAACCGGTGACGTTTTCCAAAGCGGTGTTGGGACCTGGCTCCTACCGTAACCAAAGGCTGCTAACAATGCTACCGAAATCATCCAGGCTTTTTTCATCGACACTATTTATTTTAAGATATTACTGAAGTTACTAATATTTATATTGGCAATATTCACAATTTCTCTCATTCACACCCGAGGACGATTTATATTCGTATGGATAAACTTCCGGTATGAAATTAACTTCTCGGCGGACCTTTATGTCCTCTTCCGGCATGGCAGCCGCAGGCATCGCCCTGGTGCCAAATTTCCTGACAAAGCGTTCGGGAAAAATTTACGATGGGAAGAAGCTGAACGTTGCCCTCGTCGGGCTCGGAAACTATGCCGGCATCCTTGCCGATGGCTTGCAGCAATCCCAGTATTGCCGGCTCGCCGGGGTGGTAACCGGTCATCCGGCGAAGGCGGAGGCTTGGAAAAAGAAATACAACCTCCCCGATAAGAACATTTATAACTATGACAATTTCGGCTCGGTCGCGGGCAACCCGGATATTGACCTCATCTATGTGGTACTGCCCAACTCGATGCATAAAGAATATACAATCCGCGCGGCGAAGGCCGGTAAGCATGTGATCTGCGAAAAACCCATGGCGATCTCATCCGCGCAGTGCAGGGACATGATCGATGCCTGCAAGAATGCCGGCGTGCAACTCGCGATCGGTTACAGACTGCACTATGAGCCATACAATCTCGAGATGAAACGGCTCGGGCAGGAAAAGGTCTTTGGCACGGTCCGGTATGTGGAGGCCGGACTGGGATATAAAACAATCAACTTTGAAAGTGGTAACGCCGGCAAGGAGTTTGACATCAATGATCCTTCCGAATGGCGGCTGAACAAGCGCTGGTCGGGTGGCGGCGCCCTTATGAACCTCGGCGTCTATTGCGTGCAGGCCAGCCGATATATGCTCGGAGAAAACCCCTCGTCCGTGACCGCCCAGTATGGCACCGTACACGACGCCAAACGCTTTGCCCAGGTCGAAGAGACGATCGTCTGGCAGGCCCTCTTTCCCGGTGGCGCGATGGCCAGTTGTAATACGTCCTATGGGTATAGTATCGATGGCGTCCGCGCGATTGCGGACAATGGCTTTTTTGAACTCGCTCCCGCGATCAGTTACGGCCCTTTCAGAGGTCGAACGAGCAACGGCGAACTGCATTTCCCCGATATCAACCAACAGGCGGCACAGTTAGATGGCATCGGAAAACTGATTCTGGAGACCAAACCCCTTCCCGACCACATTTCCGGCAAAGAAGGGCTCATCGATCTTTGCGTGATGGAAGCGATCTACCAGGCGGCGAATACAGGTGGTCGGGTGGATGTTGTATATACTTAAAAATATTTCGCCCCCGGGATCACTGGATCAACGGTTTCACCTTCGTCCCGATCAACTCGATAGACCGCATCAATTGCTGATGCGTCAACCCCGCATTATCCATCTGGAAAGTCACCCGCGATATCCCGCCCAACGCTTCACCATGCCTCAAGATCTTCTCCGCAACGGCCTCGGGCCCGCCCACCATCAGGACGCCCTTCGGGGCGATCAGGGCGTCGAACGAACTCCTTGTCACCGGCGGCCAACCACGTTCCCTGCCCGCCTTCGTCCACAGTTCCGCGTAACCGGGATAATATTCTGCGACAGCCTGTTCATTGGACCCGCTCACATAACCCGGCGAATGGAGGCCCACCTTTAGCTGGTCCGGCGTATACCCGGCACGGCGCCCCGCCTCCCGGTATAGATCGATCAGCGGCCTGAACCGGTGCGTCTCTCCGCCAATGATGGCCACCATCAGGGGCAGGCCCAGGCTTCCGGCCCGGGCAAAGGACTCCGGCGTGCCCCCCACCCCCAGCCAGATCGGAAGCTTCTCCTGAAGCGCCCGCGGATATACCGGCAGGTTGTTCAGCGCCGGCCTGAAACGACCCTTCCAGGTTATAAATTCGTTGTCGCGGATCTTTAGCAGCAGGTCCAACTTCTCCTCGAATAGTCGATCATAGTCTTTGAGATCGAAGCCAAAAAGCGGATAGGCTTCGATAGACGAGCCTCGGCCTACCACCAGTTCCGCCCTGCCCTTGGAGATCAGGTCCAGCGTAGCGAAGCTCTGATAGACTCGTACCGGGTCTGCCGCGCTGAGCACCATCACCGCGCTGGCCAGACGCATCCGTTTGGTCCTTGCGGCAGCCGCGGCCAGGATGACCACCGTAGCCGAATCCAGAAACTCCTTTTTATGGTGTTCCCCGATCCCGAAAACGTCCAGTCCGGCCTGATCCGCCAGTTCCATCCGCTCGAGCAGCTGGTCCATAGCGTCTACGGGGCTCATGGCGTTCATTTCATTGGCGCCATACATGGCCGACGCAAAGCTGTCTACTCCTATTTCCATAGCAGTAATAACAGCAGAGGCAGAATTTGGTTTAATCACGATGGCCTATTTCCCGGTTGCCGTATCTTTAGACATGCACCCGGTCACAGCATTTCTGATTCGCCAGGCCAACGCTTCGGATATACCTGCCCTTCACTCCCTGATAGAGCTATCCGTTCGCGGGCTCCAGAAGGATGACTATTCTCCCGCGCAGATCGAAGGTGCACTTGGACATGCCCTTGGTCTGGATACCCAGCTCATTGAAGATCGAACGTATTTTGTGGCCGAACCTATGGTACAGGCGGAATTGATCGTCGGCTGCGGAGGATGGAGCAACCGAAAAACGCTGTTTGGAAGCGATCATGGGCCAAATCGCGAGAATATATTTCTCGATCCCAAAACCGATGCGGCAAAAATCCGGGCCATCTTTGTGCACCCGAACTGGGCGAGACAAGGTTTGGGGACATTGATCCTGAAGCATTGCGAAGACGCAGCCCAACGGGCCGGATTCAGGACCCTGGAGATGGGGTCGACCCTGACAGGCGTGCCGCTCTATACCCTTAAGGGTTATGTCCCTTTTGAGAACGTGGCCGTTCCCTTGCCTAACGGTGAGACACTGCCCATCGTCCGCATGGTTAAGGTCCTGTGAGCCTCCATTACATTCACAATGTCTCCAGGACCTGAATGATCGCCGTTATCACCTTTTTGTCCGGCATCTTTCCGGCAAAGCCCTCTGGCACCAATGCCCTGAATTCCCCGGCATCATCCCGCTCGAGCGTCATTTCCACGCCTTCGACGTCGACCAGAAACCGAAGGCCGTATCGCCAGGCCTGGACCCGGCCGAGATACACGTGTTCAGTACCCCCAATCTCTACCGGTATTTCAATTGTTTGTTCCACAGTCAAAGGTTACCTCCACCGCACAGGAATCATCTCGATCCCCTCAATCGTACCACCATTATAATACAGCGTCTTCCCATCCCGTGAAATCGAAGGTCCCCAAAGCATGCCCGCTTTAGAAGCCTCATTGACCTCCGGCCCCAGCTTTTCCCCCGGCGACCAGTCCTTTCCGTTGCGGTAACTGATATAAAGCGCATTGTCACTGGAAAACAAAATATAACGTTCATCCGGAGCGATATAGGGATCGAAAGTAGGCTCGTTGCCATTCAATATCAGCAGTTGTGGCTTTTCGTAGTGGTCGCCTGCCCGGCGGCATAGGTAGGCGTGCATCCCTTTGTTGCCATCCCTGTCCCGGGAGCAAAAACAAATCGTTCCAGAGGCGCTGATCGATGGTCCATAATTGACAAAGCCGAATTCATTGACGGGCGAATCCAGGTGTTTGGGTTCCGACCACCTTCCATCAGTCATCACTTGTGACATCCATAGATGATTTCCTGTCTTGGTGCTCCCATCCGAGGCGGCATAAGGGCGGTCGGATACGAACAAGAGTCCCTTTCCGTCCGGCGTAAGGGTCGGGTCCCAGTCCTTGTAATGTCCCGCGAATGAGATTGGTATTGGTTTACTCCAGTGATCACCTACCTTTTTGGACAGGCAAATAACACTATTGTTGGCCATATACACCGTCTTTCCGTCAGGCATAAACGTCGGAGTGGACTCCTCATTTGGGGAAGAGACACTATCCTGCATAAAGACGGTAGATTTAGCTCCCTCGGCAATGGTAAGGCGAACCTGGCTAAAGCCCCTGTTAACAACAAAGGCGCTAAAAATAATAATTAACGTCGTTCTCATAGCCTGAAACTAAAGTTATAAGCCCTATTCGAATCGCTATTTCAACGGATCCGGCCAAATTTTCAACGAGTGCCCAGGCTACCTTACGCTTATTAAAATTATTGGGCGTCCAACCCTAATTGCTTTTTCACCTGGGGTAGCAGGTCATCCCCCTGAGGGCCTATCAGGACGAACTCGCGCTGCCGGTTGTCCATGCCGGCAATCTTTCGAAAGACGTAAGTATACCCATTTGCTTTGGCCGTAGCTACAACCGCATCCTGTGCCTTCGTCGTTATGGCCACCGTCAGCGCCTGCTGCATGGAATCCAATTGGGCCTTTGCCTCCGCTATGAATTGCCCTTCTTGCTGAATGATTTTTTGCAGTACCCGCCGATGGGCTTCCTTCGTGGTAGTGTCCATGCTGGCAGAATCCTGGAAAAACGCGTCCCGCTTCGTAAGGAAATCCTGCTTCAACCCGCCGTCGATTCTGGTGAGGGAGTCGGCATACGCCTTCAAGGCCTGCTGCGCTTGCCTGGTTTCGCGCATGGCTGCGATCAGATCGTCCATGTTGATATACCCGATCTTCCGCTGTGCGTTCACGGCTGTCGGTACCAGGAAGGAAAGTGATAGGACCGCCAGGAAAGAACAGAAATGTTTCATTAAGACGTTTTTTGACTCCATTGGGCAAGTTACAAATTTCCCGCGATCTACTGCCCCGCTGCAAGTATTAATCCTCAAGGTATTCCCTAAAGGAGCGGCAGCTTAAATTTTCCGTTGGTGATTGTCGCAGTGTCGGTCACACCGGTGCCATTTGAATGAAGGACCATACCCTGAAATGTTCCCTCGAACCAGTTGGATGCAAATTGCGTGATCGTCACGGTGAAAGGCAGTCCGGGGTTCGCGTAATATGCTCCGTGGTGCGGGTCGTAACTGGTATAAAACCTGAAAACACTTTCAATTTCAAGCTTTTTTTGATTCGCGGCACTCGTATCGGTGGTATAATTCCCTGTAAATGCGTTTAAACTTGAACCTGTGTTAATGAGGTAGAAGCTCCAGGTCGCCAGCCTGCTCTCGCCTGCCGCCGCGCTGTCTGTCTGTGCCTGAGTCCGGAAACTGGCCATCGTCATCAAGCCAAAGGTGGAATATAAGGTATCCTTACATTGCAGGAGGCTGTCTACAGTAGGTGAGGAGTAGGTAATAGTGCCGCTTTGAAAGGTAAAATAGTATGGATTTCCATCGTTGTGTTTAGAGCAGCCGCCAAAAAAGGCAAAGACCGCGGCAGCCATGGCTGGATAGACAGTCAATTTTCTCATTCCCATAAATGTAGAAAGTTATCTTTATAATTGCAAGCGCAGGCGATCTCCTTGAAATATTATGGGGTTAACATGATCATTTACTAACCGTTAGTTAATACAGGCAAATAAATGAATTGTCCTATATTGGCCCTATGAAAAACAGGTTGCTCTTAAGCGCTTTAATTTACGCAATAATATTTTCAGCAGGAAATACGCGTTTATTCGCCCAAAAAATATCCGCCCAACAGCGCGTCATCATCATTATGATGGACGGTTTTGGTGAAAAATATTACCGGAATGCGGCCATGCCCTTTCTCAACCAGATGGAGCAAAAAGGGATCTATAAAATTGTCCATTCTTTAATGCCGGCAGTAACCAATGTAAACAATATGGCAATTGCCACAGGGAGCACGCCTGACCAGAACGGCATCACCGGCAATGTATTTTTTAATGAAGAAAAGCAGCAGGAGGAATATATTGAAGATCCTTCGTTGTTATTAATGCCATCGTTGTTTGAGAAAGCACATAATCTGGGGATAAAATCCGCGCTATTGTCCGTAAAACAGAAAACAATTGATGTGCTGGGGAAATATGCCGACTATACGTTATGCCCGGAATGTGTGGCCGCTCACGAAAATAAATGGGAAAACGCTCCCGCTATGTCAGATGTCTATACCAGGGAAGTTAACTACCAATTGATGAATGCGGCCGACAGTCTTTTAAAAATCAACCCCGACGTTCGGTTGATCTACATTCACACAACGGATTACCCGATGCATATGTGGCCTCCTGAAAGTGACAGTGTAAAGGATTTTCTGTCCGTAATGGACCGTTGCATCGCTACGCTTCATGAAACCGCTCCTGACGCGGCGATTCTGCTGACTGCAGATCACGGCATGAACCACAAGTCACAGGCATGGGACCTGGAAAAAGCATGTGCCGATCAACATACGCCGGTGAAGATTGTCATCAGCCCGGAAAAGGACAGGTATATGAAGCACCATAAAGGGCTTGGTGGCTCCGCTTACGTCTATCTGCTGAAAGGTGATGACTCAGCAAGTGTAAGAAAAACACTGTCAGGGCTCACAGGCGTTGACGCTGTCTTAACAAAGTCGGAAGCAGTGAAAAAATATCACTTAATGCCAGGAAGGATAGGGGATTTTATGGTATTAGGCGACATTAACACGGTTTTTGGCCAATTGAATGGCGATGCTTTTGAAGAATTGCCGGACACCTACCGGAGCCATGGCTCTACATATGAAACTCAGGTACCGCTGTTCGTATATAATGCTAAAAACGCACCGACAGCCAGCTATTTCAACTGGAACTACCAACTGGCAGCGTGGCTGTTCAACAACCGGCAGCCAGCTAAGTAACTTTCACCTTCCGGGCTGAAATCTTCCTACTCCTCCGATTAAAAAAAGATTTTCTGTACCTTGTCAAAAATCTCCTTCGCTATCCATGACAAAGTTCAGAGCGGCATTTTTGACGATCTGTTTGCTGATGGCCTGGATCACAAACGTCCATGCACAATTCACACCCGGCCACTCAATCTATTCAGAAAAACCGGACGACCCGCAATCGGTCTATTTCACGGCCGGTGACAATGTGGATGTCAGCCTCTCGTTGCAGACAGCAATCAACCAACTAAAAAAAGATAAGAACTTCGGCATCCTTTTTATCCCGCAAGGCACTTATACCATATCCAAAACGATTTACATCCCCGCCTCCATACGTTTAATCGGCTATGGGAAAAACAGACCCCTCATTGTCCTAAAGAAAAGCTCTCCCGGGTTCCAGGAAGCGGACCTGAAAGACAAAGGCAGGGCCCGCTACATGTTTTGGTTCACCAGCAGCGTCCCCGACTCCACCGGAACGATCCGTGACGCCGGCGCCGGCACCTTCTATAGCGCACTATCTAACATAGATATTGCCATCGGAGATGGCAACCCCGCTGCCGTAGCGCTCAGAACCCACTTTGCCCAGCATAGCTACATCTCCCATTGCAATATAAATATCGGAAAAGGTAAGGCCGGGCTTTTTGACATAGGCAATGAAATGGAGGACGTGAAATTCTTTGGTGGCGAATATGGCATCTATACGACAAAGGCATCCCCCGGATGGCAGTTTATGATGCTGGATACTTATTTTGAAGGCCAGCGGCAGACGGCCATAAAGACGCAGCAGGCAGGACTCACCATTGTCCGAATGCAGGTAAGGAACACACCCGCCGCCATAAAAGTAGACTCCGGCTATTGGGAAAAAATATTCATGGAAGATTGCCGGTTCGAAAACATCTCCGGCCCCGCCATAACTCTCAGTGACGAAGGCAACGCCAACATGCAACTCAACATTCGCCACCTCCATTGCCGCAACACACCCATATTCATTCGTTATCCAAAGACAGACACATTCACCAGGGTCGCCTCCCCGATATACGAAATTAAAAAGCTGATTTACGGCCTTCAAATGGATGATCTGGACAAAGAGTCCCGCTACAGCACGGTCTGCGAAATCACTCCCCTCAACGCTATGCCCCCGCCCATCCCAAGCGATATACCCGAACTGCCGCCGATGCAGGATTGGGTAAACATAAAAAACCTGGGGGCCGCGGGCGACGGCATCACCGATGATACAAAGGCCATCCAAAAAGCCATCGACGAACATCCGGTTATTTATGTACCACAAGGCTCCTACAGGATCACCGAAACCATCCGGTTAAAACCCAATACCATACTCATCGGCCTGCATCCCCTGGCGACAAATTTTGCATTAAAGGAAAACGCCCCCTTATTCGGGGGGTTCGGGGAGCCAAAAGCATTGATCGAATCGCCGCAGGGGGGAACGAATATCCTGACAGGCATTGGTCTCTACACCGGAGAGGACAACTATAGAGCGGTGGCCTGTAAATGGCAGGCCGGCGAAAGATCCATGATCAATGACGTGAAATTCATCGGCGGCCATGGCACCATGCGCCCGGGTCCAAAAGTACCCTGGAAATGGGAAGAAATACCCGCAGCAGAACGCCGTCCCAACACAGGCCCAGAACAGACCTGGGACACACAGTATTGGAGTTGCTGGGTTACCAACAACGGCGGCGGTATCTTTAAGAACATCTGGTCCGCCAGCACCTTTGCCACATCCGGTTTTTATGCCAGCAACACTACTACCCGCGGAAGGATCTACGCCCTCTCCGTCGAACACCACGTCCGTAATGAAGTACGATTCAACAACGTCTCCAACTGGAATGTCTATGCGCTCCAATTGGAAGAAGAAAGCAGGGAAAGCTCGGAATGCCAACCCCTGGAGATGCAAGGCTGCCACGATATGAGTTTTGCCAACCTGTACATGTTTCGCGTCATCCGTGTAAAGGTACCCTACCCCTACTCCATTCGAACCTGGGATTGTAATAAAGTGGAGCTGCTGAATATCCATAATTATAGCCAGATCAAATACACGACGGATAACCCCCTGTACGATATCAATACAAATACAGAGGTCCGCCCCACCGAACTATCCCGTCTGTACATCAGCGGAACAACCAGGAATATCGCCGATGGTTCGGCTGGCGCAACAGCTCCCAACACCGCGTCATCACCGGCAAACGCCCCTGTACAGCTCCTGGCAAAAGGCTTCGAATTCGCCATCGGTCTTTGCAGCGACTCAAAAGGAAATGTTTATTTCGCCGAACAACGGATGAAAAGGGTTTATAAATGGTCCGCCACAAAACATTCCCTACAGCTGCTGGCCGACTTTCCCTGGGAACCGCTTTCGCTGGCCTGTGACGGTTTTGACAATCTGCTCGTGGTTTTTAAATAT
Source organism: Puia sp. (assembly GCA_035948015.1). Classification (GTDB taxonomy): domain Bacteria; phylum Bacteroidota; class Bacteroidia; order Chitinophagales; family Chitinophagaceae; genus Puia. Next base: position 13,376 of record DASZJO010000119.1, on the reverse strand, counting down.
AATCCGCAACCCGGTTTACAAAGCCCCGATGATTTCAAAAACCCGCCGGACGCGAGCGGCACCTCTTTCAGCGCCTGGGGCAACTCGGGTTTTGGCACATTTGTATATTCCATAGACCCCAACCATCCCGATGAGACGATCAAAATACTCGGCGTCGTCCCCATGAGCTCGGTAACCAATATTTATAAGGCTCTTTATCCATCCAACAGATGGCGCGACTTTCACGATTTCAATGAGGTAACCCTCAACAGGAATGAAAAGTGCTGGATAGCCCCGGATGGAAAGACGATTATCCCCATATGCTATGATCTGGCCAGAGCGTGCGCGCTGGTGGAAGCATTCCCCGGAAAGACCTTGTTCACAGTAGATGAATACGACAAGCGCACCGTAAAATGTAAAGTCGACAGCCAGGGCTACCTCTCCGACCTAAACTATTTTGCCGAGAAGGGCGAATTCAGCGCTGTACCCGACCCGCAAGGCAACGTATGGATAGCCGATGGCGACATCTATGTTTTTGACGCCAACGGAAAGCAAATAAAGTGGGTCCGGGTCCCCGAAAGACCATCCACCCTGGCCATCACCCGGACAGACGACAATACAGTTTATTTCACGGGCCGGAAAGCCCTTTACAGGCTCCTTTCGAACTCACCGCAGAACAGCTCTACATCTTCGCTTCGAATTTATCCGCGATCAGCCGGATCTTTTGGTCGGGTTGATCGTCCATTACTGCCAGCAGAGTCACCTTCCCGGCCTTGCCTTCGATGGTGACGGTGAAGTGTTGGACTTCGCCCTGTGCATTAGTGAGTGTTACTTTCATCCGCGTCTTTCCTACTATATAGGGGGTGGGCCAATTACAAGCGAGTGAATCCACTTTCCCGGTGAGCGGGCTCTCATTTGGTGGATTGACGAGGAAGGTAGTCTTGTCGAACTCTATGGTAATGAGGCCATCATCACTTCGCTCAACACTACTGTCAGCGGCAAGGTGATCGGTTTTCGAGGCGCTGAGGATGGTCTTTTTTTCGCATTGGCCGTACCCCGCTGTGGCGGCGGTCAGTAATACGGCGGCTAGCAGGAGTTGTTTCATAACTGGCTGTATTTGTATGGTTGCTAACTGTGACGCCTTTTACGAGCCGGATGTTACATGTAATAAGGAGCAATCCAAGACATACTGCCCGGCTTTCATTTTTGCCCTTCCGGCACAAATTCTGCATATCCAACTTTATGCACCTGCTTCGACGCTGTTACCTTCTAATCACCTTGCTTTTTCTGGCCTTGTTTCCGGGCTGTCGGAAAAACAGCCAGCTCTCTCGGGTGGTAGGGCATAGGCATGACACGGTTCAGCTGAAACCGCCACCGCCCCAACAACCGCCGACCGGTGTGGGTATCGGTAATTCCATGATCGCCGGCCACCCCTGGCATCATTCCGGATTGGAACAGTTCAACATTTATTTGCCGGACAGCCCGGGACAAATTTGCTATGACCTCTCCCTGCTAACCAACTTCAAGTGGTTCGACCGGGGCTGGGGCGGCCAGACCAGCGGCCAGATCCGCGCCCGATTTTTACGCGACGCTCTTGCCGACTCATCCGACCCCGGCGATGGGAACGGTCCGGTCACGCTGAAACAGAAGCCGGATTTTGCGATCATCGAAGGAGGCCTGAATGATATCGCAGGGCACGTAACGGTAGATAGTATCGAAAACAATTATCTCTGGATGTCCTCCCTGCTCTACCACAATCACATCCGCTGTATCGCATTGAACTGCGTCGGAGAAGGCTACAACGCCTTCGACATCGTTCGGATGGGTATGATCAGGCAATTCAACGACTGGCTGGCCAGCGGGGCCCTCGATAGTCTCGATGTGACCCTTATAGATGTCAATTCCCTCTGGAACAGCGGTACTTACGGCGGCGTTTCCCCGTGGGGCAACGATAATCTTCATTTCTCCTCACTCGTCGATTCCGCCGATGGCGCCCACTTTACCGAAGCCGGATACGATTCCGTGGCAAACATTATCTTCCGCGTCGCCAGGCTGCCCGTCGCACCTTCTCAATAAAATTTCTAGCCCACCCCACTTACTTCACAATACAGAAAAATGAAAACGCCCTATTCCAGGGCGTTTAAAAGAAATTAGTGCCTAATTAGTGGCTAACCCGATATTTTAGTGACTACCCCGATATTTGGTTTCATTTCCTCCTTCGTCAACATACACAGTCTTGTGTGTTTTTTTGTTTCTCAAATTGACCCGGTATACTGAATTGCCGTCTGCCCGCTCTACGCGCGTAAACTGAGAGTTACCGTAATCTGAATAATTTTTCTTGACGTTATCCATCACGGGAGCGGGTACATCATTGCGGTCATAAGGGATATAGGTGTCAGTATGCTCGCCATTATCACCATAATGGGCAGTAACTTCCCCGTTATCATTATCCCTATCAGTAAAGCTCACATTCCAATTTCCCCCGGAATGGCTCCAGTGGCCCGGTTTTGATTGGGGATAGTCGTGCTGAAATGACTTCTGAACAGCTGTTGGCGGCCGGTGATTGTACTGGGAAAACGCAATAATTATACAAAACGACGCTGTAATCGTGAGCAAGAACTTTTTCATATGTCAATGTTTAGAGTACAGGTGCAATAACCCTGCCACCATGCATCAATAAATTCCTGTTAAAAGAGGCGCAAAACAAAATTCATGGATAGTCCTTCGGGAAAGTTAAGGCAATGGGCCAGGAGAGTCCATTATTATCCTGCACATACACAGACGGACCGCTTAGCGGAGAGACTTTCCAAACCTTCACAAGAGCAGTGTTCGGTCTGATGGTGCTCCCTGGAGCCCATGCGGCATCTATATATCCCAGCTTCGCCACAAGGCACGAGTCGTGATAGTTCGTTGGATGGTTTGACGAATCAGGCCACAGTGCGGGACCGCCCGGGTTAACATACTCAGCCAAGCTTTCGAAGAATGCACTTCTCAGCTTAGACAAAGCTTGGTGACCGGAAGTGTCCATATCCGGGGCAGGACCATCGTAGCCGTTCCAGTAATGAGCCAGTGGGGGCTGCAATTGCCCGTTATTGAATAGATACATTTTATCGCCGGCAACGCTAAAGAGAGGCAGATTATGGTAGAATTGGGTCGCAATTACCTGTTCCTGTATTCCATCGTACATGCTGTCATGCACCATATAGCCCCTAAAGGAATAGAATTGCAGGTTAGCAGTGGACAGGTTGTTCTGCCGGAATATTATGTTGATCGAATCAAGCTCGGCTCGGGATAGGAGGCTATCCGTCAGCATGGGTATGACCCGCGTGATGCAGCCGGAATCGGAACTATGTGAACTTCCGTCTTTAGAGCAGGAAGGTCCAAAGATAATTGAAACAGATAGCAGAAGCAGGCGACATCGTATCGAAATGTTCATATCACTTGGCGTTGTGAGTTTGACAACAAAAAACCCCGGACCGTTGCAAGCGAATTTTTATTTCCCAATACAGAATATACTTTCCAGCATTGGATACGGGAAGCAGCACTGATGAATCCCGTCATCGAAAGATCATTGGATCATAAGCGATCGCTTAAAGGCTTCAAAGTTAGCAGAATCCTTGAAAATTATCTGCGACCACAGAAGCGTGGTAGCGCCGACTTGCACTGGATTAGGCTTGCCTCCACGAAAGATAACATGTTTCAGGTTGATCGTGCAGAGGCTATCACAGCCGGTATTTTTGAATAGCAAACGATTACCCTGACGAGTCTGAAAGTCCAGCGCTGTATCTCTGGTTTACAATGATTTAATCTGCTTGTTTATACACCACACCGGCGCTGTCTACGTACATCAATCGATTTCCAACCGTACCCGCGTAGCTCACCGTTTTTACAAACCTGCCATCAAGATCTAGAAATGTCACTTGTGTATGAAAGCCTGTGCCATCGTTTATACCTGACGGGACAATGACGTTATTGTTCGTTATAACCATTCCTACTCCGCTGACATGTGAATAATTATACTTCCATTTTGACGAACGGGAGCCCAGATCGAATGCAACAACGTCCGCGCTATCCGAATTGGCTGCGGTGCCCTCGGTGATCAAGTTTAAAGTATACAGCATACCGGCATTATAGCCATACTCCCAAAATCCATAGGCTTCTGGAACATCAAGCTCGAATGTGTTCATCATCTGTCCCGTCGTTGCATTGAGTTCCCTGATCAAATTCGTGGGTCCGTTATAGTTTCTGCAAACAATGAGATTATTGCCATCCAAAAAAGTAGTGGAAGTGCTATTGGGAGCAGAAAACGGCGGAAATTGCAAATCGGTTTGCCACACTAAACTTCCATCCTTGGAGCTATAACAATAGGCAAATGAGCTGGTGGCACTAATTATATAGTTATTGGTAACATGCAATTCGGCAGTCAGCGAATCATTTTGCGGTGAATTCCAGGCCAGTCTACCGGTTGCGGCGTCAAAAGCAGTGATCTGGAAATTATTGTAGTAGTTCCTAGTGAGCGTTAAGACGTTGCCGTTGGCTACATAAGGTATGCCATTGAAATGGCTGGTGAGGTTATAGTTGTTCGAATCGATTTGATTGGTCCAGATAATTTGCCCATTGTCCTGGTATGCACAATAAAGCAATGCGTCGCCGTAAAAAACGCCAGTCCCTTTTGTATAATAAACAAGACTGTCTTGAAACGCCGTTCTACAATAATCAGTAATACCTGAATTGTCAGGCTCCCTTGGGATCAAATTCAGCCAGTTAATCACACCTGTTTGATAATTTATGGCCGCCATTGTAGTCAATCCACCCGAATATATATTCCCCGAACTATAGTCCAATGGGCTACTGCCTGAAATTGCCTGACATAGCCAGTCTCTCACACCGCTACTAGCGTCGATCTTTTGCAGCCCGGAATCGGAAAGCACATACAAGATTCCGCGATCAGGCAGGAAAGACGTGTCCGCCGAATTGTGTGGCTTCGTGTTCGTCTTGAAGCATCCCACAAATAAAATACCGGCCGCTGCAACAGTAAAAAAGACTACAATTTTAGGTATGATAGGCATAATGTTCGGACATTTACCACCGGCCCGATCGGCAACTAAATATACCAAATATTCTTGCTTTTTGGAATTCCGCAGAAACTTTAATCTTTCGCCAAACAACGGATCGCTTCTGTCGAGTTCGATATAAGACTGACAAATCACTTTTCGGTTTTAAACTATTCTTTAAACAAACTCCCGCTACTTAAAATACCGACCAGCCGATGAGAGACAACCCTGCCGCGACAACCAGGGTACCAGTGGTTTGGGCAACGGGCACCCCCACCGGTGCGAGACGTTCGGCGGTGATGGCGGCGCCCACAATGGCCATCATGCGAAGATCCATGACCCCGACGCTCAGGAGAATGATAATTAGTCCAAAACAGCATTGGCTGCAGTTAAGGCCAAATCGCAGCCCTAGTTGCCAAGCCGCGCTTACGCTGGCCGGCATTTTGCTGCTGCAACCAGCCGCCTGCCGGCAGCAGGCCAGTTGTTGCGCCTTCCACCCGCTGAACTGGAGCAAGCCAGCGATAAGAACGACCACACCTACGGCAACAGGAACAGCGCGAGACAACCCGGGTACCTGCATCTCTGCCTTCGCCAATGCAACGCCAAGCGGAAAGACGGCTATTCCGAAAACTGTCCATACAAAGAAGTACCCCGCTCCCACCAATACAGTGAGCCAGCCCACGCGCCCATGCCGTTTCGTTCCGATGGCCTGGCGGTAGCGTAACAGCATTGGAACCAGGGATGGCATCATCATCGCCATCATCATCACGACCCACATTCCGAGAAACGACAACGCCGCGTCAGACCAATCCTGCCCGGGCATCCACGTCATGGACATTGTCCAGCCGCCCGGCATCGGCATGCCACCCATTGTGGACATGGATGCACTCCACACTATCGTGACGGCCGTGCTGGCGACAAAGAGCAGCGCCGATACACCAAAAAAAGTTCGATGGTAAGTTCGCTCAAATGCCATTTTTATACTCGTCGTTACGGCGAAACCAGGTACCGGTAGTCTCGTTTCGCCCCAGGGGTGCCCGGTCCAGCCATTGGTATACGCCCCAAAGAGCATCCAATCCGCGCGCAAAGGCGGAATAGGTGTGGTAGACGATGCCGTCCTCAATGGCGAACGCGCTCATGCCCGGCCTCTCCCGCGTAAACGTAGCCACGTCAGTTCCGGTCGTGGCGGCAATTTGGGCTACAGGATCCTCGTCGAGCTTTGTCATTGAGTCACCGATGCCTTGTACCTTCCATGCCGGCTCTCGCCGATAGTTGTACTCGATGCCCCCTTCTCGCTGCTGTTCCTCGCTGAACGAGACGTTAAGGTCGGAGTTAAAGTCACCGCCAAGCGAAGAAGCCCAGGGGAACGTCCATCCCAACCGTCGCTTGTACGCCTGTAGTTTCTCCAGCGGCGCCCGCGATATGGCGTAAAACGAGACATCGTGATTCTGCAGGTGAACGACATTACCATTGAACCCGTCGGCGATTGCCGAACAATTGGGGCAGCCGGCCTTATAGTCGACGCCAAACATGAAGTGATAGACGAGGAGCTGCGAGCGCCCTTTGAATAGATCCGCCAGCGAGGCGCTCCCTTCATCCGTATCGAACTTATACCCTTTCTCGATCCGGACCCAGGGCAACTTCAGACGCTGCAGCGCCACTTCATCGCTGCGACGTGTTAGCTCCTTCTCCGCCATAAGAAGATCGAGGCGGGCAGCCAGCCACTCTTCCCGCGTGCCGGTCACATGTTTATTACTCATAATCTTAAAATTTTGGCTTTCCCTATTCATTATAAAGGTAAAGAACATTCCCCTTTGACAAATCCGCTTTTGTAACCCTGAACAGAACAAGTACGAATTCCTAAAGGGCCTAAAACGGACAGCTATTGTCGCACAAACGAACAGCTTGAAGGACTTATGCCGTGCAAATATTTGATTCATAATTTTTTATGATCTGGCATTTTTCGGCCCAGGCGTCTTTGTGCTGGCTGCAGGTATAGTTTTTATACTGACAATAGTCACTGTCGGTGTGCAGGCTAGTCGCGCGGCGCTGGCGAACCCTGTGGATAGGTTAAGGGCGGAGTGAGGTAACTATCCGTAAAATATCCCCTTTACATTGCAGATTCGTGAAATTGGTGACTGATTAGTTCAAAAAACTAAAAAGAGGCTACCACAAATGAATAGCCTCTTTTTGACTTACCTATTTATTCCTTTAAGGCGTAGTAACTGTACTTGCATCAAGGATTACAGCGGTCTGTGCCAAGGCCCTTCCATTAAGGGATGCACCTGTCTGCAATGTGATGCCTGTCATTGATAATATATTTCCTTCAAAGTGAGAAGTTGTTCCTAAAGTCGCTTGACCGGCCACCTGCCAGAAAATGTTCTTAGCTTGAGCTCCTCCGCTAAGAATTATGTTCACTGCCGAACTCGTATTTAGGTTCCCGGCAATTTGAAAAATCCATACATCACTAGCTCCCCCGGATATTGTAACATCCGAAGGTACTGTAACGTTGTTCGTCCATTTATAAAGTCCTGCAGTGAGCGTTTTCCCGCCTATGTTTCCGGTGCCCAGTTCAGAGAAATCCGGTGAAACACGACCAGCGGCATTATTGTAAGCCGTAATCATATTACTTACAGCCGTAGTCATATTAATAGGCGTTGGGGCAGCCATGTCCGCCGCATATATCTTTCCCGTCACTTGGGCTGAAGTCGCATATCCTGTTGCGTTGGTCAAGTTCAGCCCTGTAATATAGGAGGTGGCAGCGGGACTTAGGCCCAAATCACCCGTAATTGCTGAAGTAGTCGCGTTATTGATCGCTGTTTTAGCAATAATAACGTAATTACCTGCCGCACCTAAATCAACCAGAGCCAGCGTGGATATGCTACCTCCTGTTGTAAAATTCCAAACTACATTCGCAGCGAGAGCTTTACCTGTACTACTCTTTGCACCTGTTGTTACGGTCGCAGTATAAGCAGTGCCGGGCGCCAGGAGATTCGTTGGAGTAAATGTTGCCGTCATTCCGGAATAAGTCACCGTTCCCGAAACTGCAGTTGAACCTTCCTTTAATGTAAATGTAGAACTGTTAATTGTTGAAGGATCCATTGCCAGGCTAAAAGTAAATGCAATGGCCTTATCACGCGAAACACCGGTTAGATTGTTGACCGGGTCCGTCGAAACCATTGTAGGGTTCGCTCCCGTTCCTGAATCTTTTTTACAACTGAATATTGATATAATCAATAATGCTGCAATCATTTTTAAAACGTTCTTTGTCTTCATTTTGAATTTTTATTAATAAATAGCGAAAAAAAATGGATACCCCCATTTTGATCTTAAATGGATTGATTTCTCGGACAATTGTCACACTATGTATTAGTGGAGACCGGTCAATAGGCTGGAAGGACCGACGCGAAGAATTTTAAGAATTGAATTCTTAGGATACTATATAAGCCAACAACCGGGCCGGGATAATTGCTTATAACAAGTAAGGAAGCATTTGTGCTAGATTTAACTATTACAATGCTTTAAATCGTTCAGTAAGTCTTCACTTGAGAATTCCGGGCATTTGCGCACTAACCCAATAAGAATGTCAACATGGGTAATATTTGCATCAAAATTCATAAAAACGAGCCCTTTCCCTCCGTGGTCACTACTTTTTGGTATACGGCTGCTTATCTGACCCAAATGAAGTTTTGTAGTCTCCCCATCCCATGTACTTGTAGCCGAAAGACCATCCACCCTGGCCATCACCCGGACAGACGACAATACGGTTTATTTCACGGGCCGGAAAGCCATTTACAGGCTGACAGGCCAGGCGCTCATCCCGGAAAAGTAGTATCTTGCCTTCTCTAGCTTAAGTTCCGATTACCGGATGAAATTGATTTAAAAAACCCAAAAACGATTGGCGTGAGAACCATTTCCCTTTTTTCCCTGATGCTGGTTTTTTCTTTTTTGAAAGTCGGCGCCCAGGAAGCCAAAGACAGCGGCGCTATTGAACCAAAAAATAAGTTCGAGCTAATTGTCAATGGGAAGACCTACCAGGCAATAGAGGGACAGCTATTGACGGTCGACTCGACGGTGTCCAAACCATCCATTTCTATCAAACTATCCGACCGAAAACAATTCGCGGCGTCATCCCTCTTTTTTGACTATCCCAGACACTTGTCGTTTGAATACGAAAAGAGCACCGGTCTTAAAACCTGGACATTAAGCGGCAATACCCTGGTCGTTATGCTTTTTGAGCTGGACGGCCAGATCCCCTTGAATGCCCTTGTTGAGTCGGTAGTTAAGAAATTCGGCAAGAAAAATTGTACGGTAGAAGATTTTAAAAAAGAATTCGCGCATCAATTGACCAATGGCGAGCGGCTGCATGTCAAACTAGCCGGAACCAATTTGATCATTGACTTTTACCCCCTCGTATCCCGTGACTCCAAATCCAGAATTATCTCCTTTCAGGACACGATAAAGGATAATGGTGACACATCGGATGAGTTCAATGAGGGACTTCAGATGATCAATAGCAGCATGAGATTTTTATAGGATCAATCGTTGAGGGGCGCAGAATCCACGATCTCCTGGAATCCAATTTCGAATTTATCATTTTGTTCCTGTGAGGATGTCATACACTTCCTTTTATTCTCGCGGGAAAGGTCGCACTTTTTCGCGAAGTTCTTGCTTTGCCCGGTCCCCCGGTCCAGCCTGGCATCACCTGCGCTGGAAACAGATCCCCACCGCGGCACCCAAATACAACCCTCCGAGCGAATAGGGCGAACGCGTGACGGGCCGCCCGTTGAAGGTGGCGGTGATGCCGGGCTGATCCATTCCAATGAGTTCAAAACGATTCTGAAAGCTGTGGTGATCGCCTGCGCTATCGAGTTGCGTGAGATGCAACCCGCCCTGGTCCACGAGCGGAAGGAACCACGCGGCCTGGACCGACCAATAGAACCATTGGTGTCTTGAGCTGGTCAGGCGGATGGAGGGAGAAAAAGCCAGGACGTTCTGAGTAAAATCCACCGCCAGCCGATCGGTCGTGTAGTAATGGATAACCGTAGTGTGATTAGACCCGTAAGTGATGGAAAACGTAGGCCCCGAATCATACCCGAGCACGGAAAGGTCGGTGTTGCGGTTATCGATCGATCCTAGTCCTCTTGAAAATTGATAAAACTCCAGATCCGCGCCTGTTTTGAACATCCCCCATTTTCCGAGTGAAAAGCAGTGGGCATATCCGCCGGCAATATAATAGGCATAACTATATGTACTGTGCCGGTGATCGTCATTAGGGATACCCCCGATATGGATATCGATGGAGTGGTGAAGAGAAAGGAACTCGATATTAAAGACGTCATGCAGCAACAGGTCCTGGCTAAAGGGATTGCCCAGCGTGCCTTTGAATTGGAAAGTAGCAGTGGAATTGTAAGAATAGTAAGGAAAACCGATAGTGAGCTCCCCGGGTTTCTTAGGGATGAAAAGTAGGCCGGTGGACCAGGAAAGAATAACGTGCCGGTCTTTCTTTTGCCGGACGCTGTCTGTCTTCGTTTGAGCGTGGAGGTATAACGTAGATGCCAGACAAAGCAGTAGCATCCACCCGTATTTGGTGCGCATAGGTAGCTTTTGAAAAGCAAATTCAGCATTTGTTTTTTGCACCCGTGTTTTGGAATTGTTAAGCGAAAGGAAGATAACGAATGCTTAACCGGGTTTCATTAACCCATGCATGAACAGAGACTTCTACTGGCCAGCCGTTAACTGCTTCAGGTTACATGCTAAAGGTGATGCCGTAACCTTCCTGGTAAAATAAATACCGTTGTACTTATAGCCGGAGTTCGGGGGGTAGATAAACAGGTAATTGTCGTAAGCTGTTTTTTCGAAGGGGGAATTTAGCCGGTTCAGTAACAACTTTTGGCGACTAAAGGCCGAAAAAACCGCGCACCCGCGCCCCACACCGCGCCGCGCAAAGCGCGCCGCTACGCCGGCATTCGCTGCCTTCAATTCCCAATACAGAAAATGAAAACGCTCGACTCCAAGGCGTTTCAGCGATTTTAGTCTCATCACCCTAATTTCGACCGCTTTTTGTCTCTAAAAGCCGCTCTTCAAGAATTTTTTTCAATTCTCTATAACCGATTTTCAGAGTATTTGATGAAATCCCGATTCCTGTCCCAAAAATGTCATGATTCTTCTGCATGATTTTTCTCTTAAATGCGCTCCTTTGCCTATCAATATAAACTGAAATAGCCACCATTTAATCTGACAATAATTTGTAAACATAATCGAACAGTCATTTGATCTTCGCCATTGCCGGCGCTGCCGCCTTCCTGATCGCTCTGGCAACAGTCAGCTACCACGGGCTCCGGGTAGCCCGGATAAACCCGGGCCGATCCTTGCAGGCGGAATAAGCGGCCAATCCACATCCATCAATGTCAATTTATACCCCACCCTTTGCAATCAAAATATCTCTTCGATGACCATGTTCATACCATTGAACAACAAACTGTCCCCGGCCCTCTTATTTTGTAAGGAGTGCGCAAGCGGAGCCATGGGGGAAACGAATAGAATGGTCAGCCCCTCCGTCTCCTGTTTACCCAATCCTGCGCTCACAAAAAAAGCAACCCCCGCCGTCCGCACGAAAGCGCCCGGACCTCCGCGGTCGTAAACCGAATCGACGAAGACCGACTGAAGTGCCTTGACGTCTTTAGCGTACTCGGCCAGTTGACGCCCAAGCATCTCTTTTTGAAGCTGCCCCATGGCCCTGCCGGTTTCGTACTTATCGCCAGCCGAGCTTTTCTCCTCGCTGTTGGCCGCCTCCTGCGCCTGGTTCATGGCCTCCTTTGCCGCGACGATCCGCCTCGTCAGTAAGTCCAGACCGAGATTTTTGAGCTTGTTTTTAAATGAGATCTTTTCGAGGTTGGTCATCCGGGAAATTAGTGATCACTTCTCTCTTTTTCAAAAAAATCACTTCTTTTTAGGCGACACGATCCATGGCAGAAGCCGTACTAGCTAATCTGACTTGGTCCATCTTCGATAGCAACATACCAAAGCCAATGTCCAAAGTCAGCCAATCGCCGTCTCTCACCTTCCCTTCCGTCAACTGACCCATTGCTACAAGCCCTCGACCGGTTAATTTGAAACTACCAGTAATATGAAACTGACCAACAATCGCCATGTCTACATTGAGATTTAAGATTTAAGGTCGCTCACGTTGCCAACACGCATCATTCATCCCCTTCAATGTTTTTCTAATTAGTCCTGTCAACTCGGGTTTATCCGTCTCCATGTTCCTTGCTTTGATCTAAAATTACTCCCCAAATATAATCGGTTGATATAATATTCCATCATCACTGCAAAACTCAATTGTACCCTAAAAATTATTCACTAACTTTACCAAGCGAAACACTCTTTCGTACAAATTTCACTTTTTTTTGACGACTTACATAACCCGGGAGGTGAAACTCAATGAGTACATCAGAGAAGCCTAAGCCGATCATCACTGGAGACAGCCAAGCTCAGGGCATTGCGAAGTTCGCCACCAGGGTGACCTACGAGGACCTCACTCCCGCGCGGCGGGAACGCCTCAAAGTGAGCGTGCTCGATTCTTTGGCGTGCGCCATAAATGCCCTCGGAGCGCCCCCAATCGTGGCGTGTCTGGAACAGGCAAAACAGTTCGGCGGTTCGGACTCTCAATGCACTTTGATCGGCGGCGGGCAAGCTAACGTCGTCTACGCAGCTCAGTACAACACTGCACTCATCCGATACATCGACTTCATGGATAGTTATCTTGGGGGGGAGGAACTCTGTCACCCGTCGGACAACGTTGGAGCAGTCTTGGCCGCGTGCGAACACGCGAGACGATCAGGCAAAGAATTCTTGACCGCCCTGGCAGTTGCCTACCAAGTCGAGTCGGCACTAACTGCCAACGCTCCATTCATGGCAGTCGGGTTTGATCTCACAACACAGCTCTCATTCTCGATAGCAGCTGGAGCGTCCAAAGCGCTCCAGCTGGACCAGGCACGATCTGCAGCGGCCGTCGAAATTTGTGGTGACGTGATCCCACTGTTGGTCGTACGCACGACCCCGATCTCGCAATGGAAGGGCTTGAACTCATCCCAGGCGGCCTTGGCGTCTATTCACGGGGTCTTCCTGGCGTCCCGGGGGGTGACCGGCCCGAAGTATGTCATTGAGGGACCAAACGGGCTGGCGCAGGCGGTCGGCAAATCGATCCAGGTCGACTGGGACAACATGACACTGGATTGCTTCGATCGGCTCGCTTTGAAGAGCTACAACACCGCGATTCCCGCACAATCAGCCGTCTTCTGTGTGCTTGCACTACACAAGGCTCACCCCTTTGACCCGGCC
>DASZJO010000118.1:0-9384 GCA_035948015.1 Puia sp. | reverse complement strand
CAATGGAGCGTATGAGATCTCGGGTGTAAAGCCGGGAATTTATAAGGTCATTATTGAGGCCAAACCACCTTACAGGAACGCAGCCAAGGATGGCGTGATGGTCAATGACGGCCAGTCTTCGGATGCCGGCGAGATCCGGCTCGAGAAATAACCGAGCGGAAAGCCATTTCGGGCACCCGGGATGGCTTCTTGTTTTTTATATATTTGTAATTAATTGATTTTTAATATTCTGCGATTAATTTATGGTTAAAGGGATGGATGGCGATCAAACTTACCCGTCCGAACGGCAAAAGTCGTAGATTTGTATCACCACAGCGGAAGCCATTCACTAACTCCAGCTATCCCGCCAGGTTGGGGCCCACTTACTAACCCATTTTTTTCTGTCAGGATTTATTTTTGATTTGTATGATCTTTTAAAAAGGAGATGTATGTATTCGTATGCGTTGTTGGAGAAGGGTTGTTACTACCTGATCCAGGAAAAAGAGCAAGGACCTGTTGGGTTAATCAGGGTTAACATGGAGACGGATCATTGTATGTATGTATCCAGTTATGCCGAGACGGAGTTAACCATTTGGAAAAAAAAGTCGGATCCTATTTTTGACATTCTCGAATTGCTGGAGGACGACAAGGTGAAGACCTGGGAATCGATCTACAACGACAGCCAGGACACCTATAACTATGAGGAAGACGAAGAGTAACCGGACGCAGAGGACCAGGGGCGGGTACGGGATCTTCGGATCCCGTAACTCCAAAGCCCTGCGCAGGTAATGGCGGCAGACAACAGCAGGCTTACATAGTACAGGAGGAAACTGTCCATATCATTCCCGTTGGCTCCGCCGGCGTGGTGATAATGGGCAAATATATAAATGATGAGCGTGCTCCCGTAGGAAAAAAGCAGGGAGGCATATATAAACACCATCGAATTTTCGAGTCGCGTGTGTTCCATTTTCTTCAGGTAATCCAGAAGTCCAGTCAAGCTGTATAGGATGATGATCGCCAGACCTGATCCCATTATTAAAATGAGGGAGTTGTTGCCCCGAAGCCGGAGCAGGATCGACTCGGCAGTCAGGAAAAGTAGAAGTAAAACCAGCAGGACCCGGCGACCCCGTCCTTGCTTGGCCAGGGCAAATGCCAGCAGCAATAAGGGCGTCTCGACCAGGCTGTAACCAAAACTCAACTCTCCGACCATGCCATGACTTCCATTCGGATGGGAGGAGAACCAGATACTCAGCAGGTTGATGAGACCGGTCAGCAACCAATAGATGCCCAGCACCCACCAGGTTCGGACCGTACGCATGTTCTTCCAGCCCAATAGTAAAAAGGGAATGAAACACAGGACAACGGCCCCGTTGGAGATAATGGTGAGGAATACGGAATAGAAACCTGCTTTCAAAGGACGGCTGATTTAGCTGATTTGTCTGGCGTTTTCGCCGATTCTTGTCTACTTATAAATCGTAAATAAAAATAATTTATTATTGTTAAAACTACCCCATTTTATGCAGAATTTACGGTCCTCCTATCCGGTTGATTAATGTAATTTAGCAGGAATGATCTCACAGCAAACGATACAGCAGATTTTGAGCAGGATCGACATCATTGAGATCGTCGGAGGATTCGTGAAGCTGAAGAAACGCGGGGTCAATTATCTCGGACTTTGTCCCTTTCACAACGAGAAGACCCCCTCCTTTACGGTTTCTCCGGTAAAGGAGATCTATAAATGCTTTGGTTGCGGCCGGAGCGGAAATACCATCAGCTTCCTGATGGAGCACGAGAAGTATTCCTATGCCGAGGCCCTGCGTTGGCTGGCAGCCCGTTACAACGTGGAGATCGAGGAAAAGGAGTTAAGCCCGGAATTACGCCAGCAGCAGCAGGTCGCGGAAAGCCTTTTTATCATCAACGGATTTGCACAACGGTTTTTCTCCGAAGTCCTCACCGGGTCAGAGGAGGGGCAGGATATCGGGCTAAGCTATCTCAAGGAGCGGGGTTTTAACGACGACATCATCCGCAAGTTCCAGCTGGGATATGATCCGGACGCGCGGGACGCATTTGCCCGGGCCGCCGTGGCCGCCCAATACAATACGGAATTGTTACTGAAGACCGGGCTGGTGGTCCAGCGGGATGACAAACTGGTGGACAATTATCGCGGCCGCATCATCTTTCCCGTGCACAATCAGACGGGCAAGATCATCGGATTCGGTGCGCGTATCATCCGGACCAATGACAGGGCGCCAAAATATATCAATACGCCGGAGAACGAGATCTATGTCAAAAGCAAGATCCTTTATGGCTCCTGGCTGGCAAGACAGGCGATTGACAGGCAGGACGAATGTCTGTTGGTGGAAGGCTATACGGATGTGATCTCCCTGCATCAGGCCGGCGTCGAGAACGTGGTAGCGAGCGGAGGCACCTCACTGACAGCCGATCAGTTGCGCCTGGTAAAGAAATACACTAATCACCTGACTATCATCTATGACGGGGACAGCGCCGGCATCAAGGCCGCGCTGCGAGGCCTGGACATGGCCCTTGAAGAGGGCCTGGATGTCAAGCTGGTCTTGATCCCCGACAGGGAAGACCCGGACAGCTATGTTCGCAAAGTGGGCAGCGCGGCATTCCGGGAGTTTATCGCCGCCAATAAAAAAGACTTTATCCTCTTCCAGCTGGAGGTTGCCCTAAAAGACACTGCTGGTGATACGAATAAGAAAGCGGAGTTGGTCAACCAGATGGCAGAGACGATCGCGCGGATCAACAAGGCAGAAGATTTCACCCGGCAGGAGGACTACATCCGGCTGGTCTCGCAGATGCTGAAGATCGAGGAGTCCGGGTTGCACTCGCTCGTCAACAAGTATATCCGGGACCGGGTGGCGAAGCAGGAAAGCCGAATGGCAGCTCAGGGAAGAGCGGAAGGGGAAGGCGCTGCCGCAGGTGGCGACCCAACGCACCATGCTGCGGATGCGGTTCCGGCCGACGAGGAATCGATCAGTCTGCTTTTCCGTCACGAACAGAATGAACGGGGGATGATACGCAATTTGCTTGATTACGGATTAAAAGCCTGGGACGAGCGCCAGTCCGTGGCGGATTATATCCTGGGAGAATGTGCGGAGCTTTATGAGCTAATCGACAACAAGCGGCTGCTGAAGATCCTCGATCTTTACCGAAATTGGTACGAGCAAGGGCTGGAGCCGGGCACCAAAAGCTTTTTGTATCATGAGGACCAGGAGCTCAGCACCCTGGCAGTCTCGATCATGGATTTTCACTACGAGATCAGCCCCAACTGGAAAGATCATTATGATGGCAAGATCGCCACGCCGGAAGAATTGTACCGCGAAGACGTTCTCTCCACAATGCGATACCTCAAGCTCAGGAAGATCCGGCGACTGATGGAAGAGAACCAGCAGGATCTCTCCAGGCCGCATTCTGAGGAAGAACTGACGGTCCTCGTCCAGACCCACCGCCATCTCAAGGAATTGGAAAGGGCATTGCTGCAGGATATAGGTGCGGTGATCATCAAGTGACGACCGGCATTCCGGGCATGGCCGCCGGATCAGGTGACAACCGGCACTAACCGCTGCGCCTGCAGGAGATGCCGCTCATTGTGGGCAATCAGGAAGCGAAGCGTCTCTCCCAGGCTGAAATGGAGGAAGGGAACGAAATGGAAGGGAATCCGGATGCGGCGAAGATCTTTGGTGGCCGAATGCCGCAGGATATCCTCAAGGGCGTCGCAAGTCCGGTGGAAGGAGTGCAGCACTTCCTTGTATTCATTGTTTGGTTTTACGGGGAGAACGGTCTTTGCCGTTTTCATCTTGAGGACGCTGCCGTCGGACCTTGGCACAATTTTTTCGTATGCCCAGTCGCCCAGCCAGGTGCTTCGGAACTCATCCGAGGGCCGGTCGACCGCCAGGGTGACCCTGGGGAGGATGTAGCGGATATAGATATCGTTGGAGAGGTTGAGATGGGAGAAAACTTCGACGACGCTCCAGATACCGGGACCGGGTGAAAAGCTAAGTTGATCCTCCGTCAATCGAAGGAAAGCTGTGGAGCCGGCCCTGATCAGTTCGATCCGGTCTAATAATTCCGTTATTAAACCCTGCCTGCTGAAGACTGCCATAGGAGGTTTGGTTATTAAAGGGGATCGGGTAAGCTGTTCTTAGGGCACAAAACTATTTGGCAGCAGGGTTTTTCTTGCCGGCGATCAATTTGTCGATGGCCTGCCCGAGCCGGCGGGTACGGGTCTCCTCCTTTTTGGCGCTGGAGATCCAGACCACGTATTCTTTTTGGTCGGTGAAAGACAATTCTTCAAAGAAATGGGAAGCGACCTTGCTGCGGCGAAGCTCTTTAGCAAAGTCGGCGGGTGGGCGCACTGCCCTGTCGGCCAGGTCTACGCCGGCGGATTCGAGCACAACATCCCGGATGGCGGCTTTGGCAAGGGCATGGGTGGCGTCCGACCGTTTGAACCGGATGGCGGTCCATACATGATCGAGCGCAACCTGGCGGATGCATTCAAAACCGTTCCCGGTGATGCAAACCCAACTGCAATCCCGGTTGAGCGTCGTGGCAATCTTGGAACCGATCTTGGGGTAGGCCACCCAGAATTTGGCGTCGCGCTGAAGGGCCGGGAGAAGTTCCCGAACAATATTGCCCAATTGTTGTTCATTTACAGCAAAGACCAGGGCAAAGTCAATCTTCCTGGTCTTCAATAATGGGGTAAGATTCTTCGCGAAAGCTAGCTTGACAAACTGTTTTTCGATGGAAGATGGCAGGCCTTGAATGAGTAGATTCCTTTCGTCCTTGAATTGGAGTTTCTCCAGTAGAGTCTGAGACATCTGGAATTGTTTAATTTCTGTATTAGAATATTAAAGTGCGTTTCCCATGCGGGGATAGCGAAATTATTACTTTTCTTCAAATTTTTTGCCGAAATCCAAATCAGGCGAATTCAAATGCCTGCGCTGACGGCGTCTGTCGCGGTAGCGCAGGATGGGTACCTTGTTCTCATTTCCACGGATCAGCCGGGAAATATTCTTTTGGTGGGTGAGGACAACCAGGAGGGCGACGGCTACGGCAAACCCGCGGTACAGGGTCTCGTGCGCATGGAAAATATAAAGGATAAATACGGCGAATGCGACACTGGCCAGGATCGAACTAAGAGAAACAAAACGGGTAAGATAAAGGACCAGAAGGAAGACCGCCACACAGCAAACGGCTGCCAGCGGCTGGATGGCGATGATCATCCCAAAAAGGGTAGCCACCCCTTTCCCACCCCGGAAATCAGCCCAGATCGGGAAAATATGGCCAATCACCGCAGCCAGCCCCAAACCAACCATGAAATTAGTGCGATCGGCCTCATCATGCATATAATACGGAACCAAAATATAGAGGCTGGTAGCCGCTACGCCTTTTAACACGTCTACCGCCATTACAAAAGTGCCCCACCGGGAACCCAGAACCCGGAAAGTGTTGGTAGCTCCGGCGTTACCGCTGCCATATTCACGGATATCAATCCCGAAGAAAGACCGGCTTACCCATACGGCGGTTGGAATAGAGCCAATAAGGTATGCCAAAAAGATGAGTAGAACTTCCTTCATTCGTGTGTTGGTCTTAAGCTGGACAACAAATATAATAAAAAAAAGCCTCCGATCCTTTAACCTTCAACTACTTAATTTGGACTTTTTTCCATTTTGAGACAGATCCAACTGCCCCTTGCCATCCTGGCGGATACGGATAGATTGTTTTTTGTGGCCTGATCCTCAATATCTTCCAAGTCTTCATTCAGCAGGCCGCTCATCAATATAACGCCTCCGGAATTCAATTGTTGCCCAAATCCGGCCATCTCCCGGAGTAATACATGCTTGTTAATATTTGCTAATATGACGTCGAAGCCTTGTACTTGGGGTAAAATGTCGAGTTTTTGCGTTATAATTTTTATACAATGATTTTCCGTAATGTTTTCCTTTGCATTTTCAATACTCCAATCGTCGTTGTCGATCGCCAGGATGCGGGATGCGCCTAACTTTTCGGCCAGGATGGCGAGCACGCCCGTGCCGGTTCCGAAATCCAGCACCGTCTTCCCCTGGAAAACCAGGTACTGCATGGCTTGCACCATCATATAAGTAGTGGCGTGGTGACCGGTGCCAAAGCTCATTTTTGGGGTAATGACCAGTTCGTGGGTTACGCCGGACACTGGCTGATGAAAATGCGCGCGTATGCCACAAAAATCACCCACCTGAACAGGCGCAAAATTCTTTTCCCATTCTTCATTCCAGTTCCTTTCAGCGAGCAGCGTAGTTGTGTAAGCCAAATCATGAGGTTCCAGGATCGCTTCTATTGCGGCCGCGTCGAAATCGGCTTCGGGTACGAAGGCCAGCAGCGAGTCTTCCTGCTGCTCAAAGCCATCGTAGCCAAATTCGATCAATATGGCAATAAGGATCTCCTGCTGGACCGGATCGGTGACGGCGACGGTGATCTGCAGATGGTTCATCGATGCTACGCTTCACCACCGGCCGGAGACCGCTGCCCGCCGCCAGGCGCGCCTTCCGGTTTTGGCATCAGCACTTTCCGGCTCAGCTTGAATTTCCCGGTCTTCTGATCGAGCCCGATCAGTTTGACCTTCACGGTGTCGCCTTCCTTGAGGACGCCGTCCATTGTTTCAAGCCGCTTGTGCGACACTTCGCTGATATGGAGCAACCCTTGTTTGCCGGGAAGGAACTCGACAAAAGCACCGTATGGCATAACGGATTTGACCTTTGCTTCATACACCGATCCGACTTCAGGCTGGGCCACGATGCTCTTGATCCAGGCGACAGCCTTGTCAAGTCCTTCTTTAGCCGGGCTGAAGATGCTGACTTCGCCGAAATTGCCGACCTCTTCGAGGTTGATGGTCGCGCCGGTTTCGCGTTGGATCTCCTGGATGATCTTGCCCTGCGGTCCGATGACAGCGCCGATGAATTCCTTATCGATAAAGATCTTGACCATCCGCGGCGCATGAGGCTTGACATCCGGGCGGGCAGCGGGAATACATTCGTACATCGCATCGAGAATATGGAGCCGGCCTTTCCTTGCCTGCTCAAGGGCTTCCCGCATCGTATCCATGCTCAGGCCGTCGACTTTGATATCCATCTGTACGCCGCAGATCCCTTGACGGGTGCCGGTCACCTTGAAGTCCATATCGCCGAGGTGATCTTCATCTCCCAGGATATCGGTGAGGATGGCAAATTTCCCGTCGGCGGGGCGGGTGATCAGACCCATGGCCACACCGCTGACATGTTTGGGGATCGGTACGCCCGCATCCATCAGGGCCAGGCTGCCGGCGCAGACCGTCGCCATCGAAGAGGACCCGTTGGACTCGAGGATATCGCTTACGACACGTACCGTATAGGGATAGTCGCTGCCCGGCATCATTTGCTTGAGGGAACGCATGGCCAGGTTGCCATGACCTACTTCACGGCGGCTTTGACCGCGCATCATTTTCACTTCTCCGGTGCTGAACGGCGGAAAATTATAGTGCAGGAAAAATTTGGAGTCGAAGGATTTTGCGGCGCTCTCGACCAGCAATTCATCCAGTGGCGTACCGAGGGTGACGGTCGTGAGCGATTGAGTTTCGCCGCGGGTGAACAGAGCGGACCCGTGCGGCGTAGGCAGGGGGTCAACTTCCATCGCCAGCGGGCGGACCTGGTCGAGCGAGCGGCCGTCGAGACGGATGCGGTCGTCGAGGATCATATTACGGACCAGATCCCACTGGAGATCGGCGTAGTATTTCTTGGCATATTTCTTATCGATATCTTCGGCTTCTTCGCCAAGGCTTTCGATGAGCTCGTCTTTCAGCTTGTCGAAAGCATCACTGCGCTGGTGTTTGCCGCTGCCGGCACGGGCGATCTGGTTGATCCGGTCCTTTGTGAAGGCGATTACCTTCTGCTGAAGCTCTTCTTTGTGCTCGGGTTTTGTGTAGTCCCGTTTGGCGGGTACGCCGACTTTGGCGCGAAGTTCTTCCTGCGCTTTAATATGCGCCCGGATGGCGTTATGCGCCAGTTCAAGCGCGGCAACGAGATCTTCTTCGCTGCATTCGTGCGCTTCGCCTTCGACCATCATCAGGTTCTTTTCGGTTGCCGCAATAATGAATTCCATATCGGATTTCTCCAGCTCGCTGCGGGTCGGGTTGACGATCAGTTTGCCATCGACGCGCCCGATCCGGACTTCGGAGATGATCTCCTTTATAGGAATATCGGAAACGGCCAGTGCAGCGGAAGCGGCCAGACAGGCCAGGGAGTCCGGCATAACCTCATAATCGCTGGAGACGAGGCTGATCAACACCTGGACTTCACAAAAATAATCTTCCGGGAAGAGCGGGCGCAGCGCGCGGTCCACCAGACGGCTCGTCAGGATTTCATAATCGTTCAGCCGGGCCTCGCGTTTAAAGAATGAGCCGGGGATGCGGCCCGCGGAAGCAAATTTTTCCTGATAATCGACGGACAGCGGAAAGAAGTCCTGTCCTTCCTTTGGTTCTTTGTTGGCAACAACTGTGGCAAGAATGATACTATTGCCCTGGCGCACGGTAACGGCGCCGTCGGCCTGACGGGCCAGCTTGCCGGTTTCGATAGAGACCGTGCGGCCTTCACCGATATCGAACGTAACACTAATAGGTTGAGAGAGCATGTGTTTGAGCGTCTTTGTCGAATGACGGTTCACCGGAGGGGGGACGGAAAGAAAACCGTAATTCTTTGTTAAAAAATGTATTCTACTGTCTGTTTTTGGGGCGATAATTGTTCCGGTATAAAAAGACGATTCCCAACCGTCGGTTCAGTTGGGAATAGAGGTCCTATACATAGACAATTTTATTTTCTGAGTCCAAGTTTTTCGATCAGCTGGCGATAACCCTGGAGATTGTTCTTGCTCAGATAGGTCAGCAGGCGCTTTCTTTTTCCCACTAATTGCATAAGCCCGCGGTGGGTGGAGAAATCTTTTTTATTGGCTTGCAGGTGTTCGGATATACGGTTGATCCGTTCTGTCAGCAACGCAATCTGGCCCTCGATAGAACCGGTATTGGTGGCGGTTCCGCCATAGGTGTTGAAAAAACTCGCTTTTTTCTCGTTTGTCAAATAAGGCATCTAAAAATTGTTTATTGGCATCCAAAAATCTTGAGCGGCAAAATTAGGATAATTTTTCCAAAGTTATTATTATCAAGGGCAAAAATACGATAAAAATGCTGATTATTGGCCTGTAACTGGGTAATATGACGTAGTTTAGGCAACTTTGCGCGATGAAAAAGCGGGTCTTTTGCACCGTAACCAACGATCTGAACTATGACCAACGGATGATCCGGATCTGCGATTCCCTGACCGGCGCCGGTTTTTCTGTAACCCTGGTGGGGAGGGAGGAGCGGGATTCCCTTCCGCT
>DASZJO010000117.1:0-22858 GCA_035948015.1 Puia sp. | reverse complement strand
GCTGACGAACTTGAACTGTCGCATGAAATCGAGAGCCTCGAAGAATTCCTCTTCCCATTCAGAAAGGTCCTCCTGGAAATTGAGGGAGTCCAGCAGCTTCTGGTGTTTGAGGCGGAGTTTTATGTATTGTGTAGTGAAGGTCTTGTCCAGCAGGTCCCCCACCCTAAGTCCGTTTCTGCCGGTTTTGTCCATATAGGCTGGTCCGATTCCCTTGAGCGTACTGCCGATCTTCTCCTGGCCTTTTGACATTTCTGAGGCCTTATCCAGTGCACGGTGCGTCGGGAGGATCAGGTGAGTGCGCTGGGCGATATACAGATTTTTACGATAATCGACGCCAAAGGACGCAACGGCTTCGCATTCCCGTTTTAGCGTGACAGGGTCGAGCACGACTCCATTTCCGATCAGGTTGACCGTGCCCTCGTGAAAAATGCCCGACGGGATCTGATGAAGGACGATCTTCTTTTCATTTACGTATAAAGTATGCCCTGCATTGGGGCCGCCCTGGAACCGGGCGATCAGATCGTAGCGGGGTGCGAAATAATCCACAATCTTTCCTTTTCCTTCGTCGCCCCATTGGAGCCCTAAAATGACATCGACCATTAATTATTCATTTGACTTTGAGGCGGCAAAAATAAGCGAATGAACGGTCATTTTTAAAAAAAAGACTACGCTGTTTCTGTATCGTACCGGATGACACTATGGATACCGTTAAGCTGCATCAACCGCGAAACCAGCTCCTCCAACTCTTCCTTATCATGGACATAGATGCGGATATTGCCTTCGAACAGGCCATCTTTTGCTTCGATAGTCAACGCATTGATATTTAACCTCAACTCGCCGGAAATAAGATTGGTGATCTTATTGATGACCCCTACATCGTCCATCCCGAGGATCTTGACACCGGTAAGAAAGGATATCTCCTTATTCTTTGCCCATTTGGTTTTGACGACGCGGTGACCGTAATTAGCCATCAGCTTCGCCGCATTGGGGCAATTGGTCCGGTGGATCGTCAACCCCTTTCCGACAGATACGAAGCCGAACACGTCATCGCCGGGGATGGGCTTGCAACAATTGGCCAGCGTATAGACAATGCGGTCGCTGCTCTCGCCGAAGATGATCAGTTCGGTATCTTTTCGCGCCACCGCGGGGGGCGCCGCCGAATCGCTAACCCGCTGCTCGCTGACGGGCTTGACTGGCTTAGGTGGCTCAAGCCTGTCGCCCAGCAGGTGGAACTCACTCAACTCCTTCAGATCGATATTCCGCACCGATACCTGGTAAAAGAAGTCCAGGGAAGAGCTGAGCTTATACCAGGTGGTTAGCACGTCGATATTGTGCTGGTTATATGCCGCGCCGAAATTTTCCAGCTTTCGCTGAACGATATATTTTCCTTCATCGGCGATCTTTCTCTTCTCTTCTTTCAACGCGTCCTTGATCTTGCTCTTAGCCTTGGCGGTAACCACAATATTCAACCAGTCTTCATTTGGCCGCTGCTTTCCCGACGTGATGATCTCCACCTGGTCGCCGCTTCGCAATTTGTGGCTGATGGGTACCAGCTTGTGATTAACCTTCGCTCCGATACACTGGACCCCGATGGCGCTGTGAATAGAGAAGGCAAAGTCAAGCGCGGTGCTGCCCACCGGGAGCATCTTCACATCGCCCTTGGGGGTATAGACATAGATCTCTTCTGCGAGGAAACTGGTCTTGAAATCCTGCAGAAAGTCGATAGAGTCGTTATCTTCCGTATTGAGCACCTCGCGGATCTGCTGGAACCACTTGTCGAACCTGCTTTCGTCGGGCGCGCCCTCCTTGTATTTCCAGTGGGCGGCAAGCCCTTTCTCCGCGATCTCGTTCATCCGCTTCGATCGGATCTGGACCTCCACCCACTTGCCCTGGGGACCCATAACGGTCGTGTGCAGGGCCTCATAGCCATTGGACTTGGGGTTGCTCAACCAGTCGCGGAGACGTTCCGGACTCGGGTTGTATTCATCCGTGATCAGGGAATAAACCTTCCAGCAATCCTCCTTCTCTTTCTCCAGCGGAGAATCCAGGATCACCCGGATGGCGAATAGGTCATAGACTTCCTCGAAGGCAACTCCTTTCTTGCGCATCTTGTTCCAGATGGAGTGGATGCTCTTGGGCCGGCCATAGATATCGAAATTGAAACCGGTCTTTTCAAGCTTGTCCTTTAGCGGTTTGACAAATTCGTTAATATAGCGTGAGCGTTCCCGTTTGGTCTCGGATAGCTTGCGGGCGATTTCCCGGTATTCTTCCGGCTCGAGGTATTTCATCGCCAGGTCTTCCAGCTCCGTCTTGATGGTATACAGCCCCATGCGGTGGGCAAGGGGTGCGTACACATAGACAGTCTCAGATGCGATCTTCAACTGCTTCTCCCTTTTCATGCTGTCGAGGGTCCGCATATTATGCAGCCGGTCCGCCAGCTTGATAAGAATGACCCGGGGGTCATCAGTCAGGGTAAGCAGGATCTTCTTAAAATTTTCCGCCTGCCGTGACGCATTAACATCGACGACGTTGGAGATCTTGGTCAACCCGTCCACGATGCGGGCGATCTCACTGCTGAATTCCCTTTCAATATCTTCGAGCGTAATGTCGGTATCTTCGACAGTATCGTGAAGAAGGGCGCAGATCGTCGACCTGACTCCAAGACCAATCTCCTCCGAACAGATCCGCGCAACGGCAAGGGGATGAAGAATATAGGGTTCGCCGCTTTTCCGCCGCATTGTCTTGTGAGCCTCAGCAGCCATCTCGAAGGCCGAGCGGATAAGCTCCTTATCGCCCAGTTTCAATTTAGGTTTAAGGGAACGAAGCAGGGAACGGTATTCCCTGAGAATGAGCTTTTTTTCCTGGTCTTCCGTAAGATTGTATTTCGGTATTGCAGCTACTGTTTCCATGTCCATACGTTACGAATTTACGAAAAAAAGCCTAGTTTTGCACGCTTTCCCGCGCGTTGCATCCTCCGATGCTGCGCTGATTAACCATTGGGAGTCAGTTGATTATATTTTCGATTGCGGATGTGGCGAAATTGGCAGACGCACCAGACTTAGGATCTGGCGCCGCAAGGCATGTAGGTTCGAGTCCTATCATCCGCACCGCTCAGTGCATCGCCGTAGTGTCGGGGATGACGCGCTGGTACATGGAATACCTTGCAGGGTGCTCCCCGATCAGCAGGTAGCCGGCCAGGTCAATGTGTGATGTAGAATCCGGCTGCAGGATCAGGACATCTTCCCTGTTGTACCGGTACTGACTATTGTTGACGCCAATCTCCCGATCAGGGTTTCGCGAAATCCGCTTGAAATAGACATCCTCCGCAACATAGAATTCCCAGGGACCCCCGGTTATTCCAATCGTTCGAACCCGGTCGATATTCGATCCCATTTTGCGAAGATCGTCGTTGATCTGATAGTCGATCGCAAACCACCGGTTATGTTCCTGTTTAAAATTGACGAAGAGCAGTAGCAGCGTGCCGCAACAGCAAGTGAGGATCACAGCAGGGCGCCTTACCCAGTCCGGCGCTATCCGCGCCGCGGCGACGACGATCCCTGTCCCCGCGCACCCCAGTGAAAGGATCAGCGGCACGATCAGAAAGGTCCACGTCAGGGTTCCGGGCCGGTTCGGCAGGAACAGGAACAGGAAAGGCGATGAAATCAACATTACAAGGACGAGGCAGAAGAGCAGCCGGCTGCGCTCCCGGTAAGTCAGGGCAAAGAGGAAAGTCGCGAGGAGGGGTAAAAAAATGAAGGAAAGCGGAATGTTGGAATTCCCCAGCAGGAAATTCCATGCCTCCGTCAGGGCTGGACCCATTTGGCGGACCCGCTCCGCAAACGGCTGGAGGTCCGACGCGCCTTGTCTGAACAGGACGCCGGGCGGATTCACGAGGATCACGGGAAAATACAGGACAAGTATAGCGATCACAACGATCTGTTGCCCGATTATAAAACCCCTCAATGGCTTCCGATGCCGCCGGATCCACAGATAAAGGATAATGCCGGAGGTCAGCGGGAAAATGGTAATAATGAACGACGGGATGGTATACAATCCCGCGATGGAGGCCAGGACATACAGGGCGACATATTTTCTTTGCCCGGCCGGTTCCGTGAAATGGTCTGCCGCATACAGGAGGAGAATGGTACAGGTCGTTAAAAAACCATATCCTCTAGCTTCGCACCCACTGAGGACCACCGGAAACGAACCGGCGAAGAGGACCAGGAGAAAAAGGGAGAGTGCGGGAGTGAAATGGCGGGACGCCAGTTTAAAAAAATACCAGCTGGCAATAAAGCTGGAGATAAAGGCAGGAAGCCGGGTGCTGATCTGAGGCGAAAGCGGCAGAAAGACGAAAACCCGGGCGGCCAGGTCATACAGAATATGATTGTCTGCGGAGGGGTAAAAGAAGGCGCAGGCCGCGAGCCCTTTTCCGGAGAAATTGTTATAAGAGAACGCTTCGTCGTAGGTAAAGGGGAGGTTCAGCAGAAACAACAAATAAAAGAAGACCTGAAGCGCACCGACGAAGATCAGACCTCTCCTTATGAGCGGACTGAGCTTCCGCCAATATTCCCTGTTGGTCGTCCACACCGAGAGCATGCCTTTCGTGATGGTCTCCATCCAGCGCGCGGGCTTACCGCCGGGCCGGAAGCTGGCGTCATACAGAAAACCGAACACCCCGAACAGAACGATCGCCAGCACGGGTTTCGCAGTCTGATAGGCAGCGATCCATTGAGTGTTGTGCAGGGCCTGCTGGAGTTCGCCCGATCTCCCGGTGCTTTTCAACAAGTCCGTAATTAAACTGGGATAGTCGGAAGCCAGGTAGAAATAGACTACCTGTAAAGAGAGAAGGGCAAGGAGGATCGAAAGAATATACTGGAAGACTACAGCAGAATTTTTGCCCTTGACCATGCGTTGATCTTATCTGCAATGATAGGATGAAAAGGGAATAAAGATAGGAAAAATTGCCTACCTTTGCCCCCCGCTTTTAAAACGGCATACATATGGCAACTGTAACGAGGGAGAATATCGGGCTGCTGACGGACAAGATCGTCGTCAATGTCTCAAAAGGCGACTACCTGCCGTC
Organism: Puia sp.; assembly: GCA_035948015.1. Taxonomy (GTDB): domain Bacteria; phylum Bacteroidota; class Bacteroidia; order Chitinophagales; family Chitinophagaceae; genus Puia. The sequence goes on along the minus strand of DASZJO010000117.1, from coordinate 17,775 downwards.
TTTTGAAAAAGCCTTGAAACAATACGGTAAGCAGGCAAATATCCCCGGTTTCCGGAAAGGGATGGTGCCGGCCGGATTGATCAAGAAAATGTACGGCAGCTCAGTTTTTACCGATGAGGTATTGAGGACCGTGGAAAAGGAGCTGACGACCTATATGACCAACGAAAAGCTGGAGATCTTCGCCCAACCCCTGCCCCTGCCGGACAACGACGCCCGGCAGCTCGACGTGAGCAACCCGTCCGATTACTCCTTTGCCTTTGAGATAGGATTGAAACCAGGTTTTAATCTGGCTGACCTTGGATCAGCGGCATTGACCTTCTATAAGGTCGAGGTAACCCCGGAAATGATAGATGAAGAGGTTGAGCGCCAACAAACCCGGAATGGCAAAATGACGGAGCCTGAGACGGTTGGCGGCGATGAAAATGTGCTGAATTTGCATTTTACGGAGACCGATGCCGCAGGCGAGGCGGTACCGGACGGCATCCAAAAAGATAATTCCCTGCTGGTCAAATATTTTAACGAAGCCACCCGGCCGAAGTGGATCGGGCTGAAGAAGGGGGATTCGATCATCCTGCAGCCTTCCGGGGCCTTTGAAGAAAAAGAGCGGGAGTGGGTGCTGAGCGACCTGGGCCTGCCGAAAGAGGACGCCGCCGCTGCCGAAAAATATTTCCGCGCTGAGATCACCAAGATCGGTCTGGTCGAAAAAGCCGAGCTGAATGAAACTTTCTTTTCAACGGCATATCCCGCCAAAGACATCACCACCCTGGAAGCCTTTCGGGACGCGGTAAAAGACGAGATACAGGCCTATTGGGACAACCAAAGCCGCAACCAGCTGCAGCACTCCCTCTACCATATTCTACTGGACCAAACGAAGATCGACTTCCCGGAAGATTTCCTGAAACGCTGGATGCAGAGCGGCGGCGAAAAGCATAAAAGCCCCGCTGAAGTCGAACAGGAATTCCCGGCTTTTGCAGACCAGCTGAAATGGACGCTGATCGTAGATAAGGTCGTCAGCGAAAATGGGATTGAAGTCAGCCAGGACGATATCCGTGCCTTTGCGCGCCAGCAACTGTTTGGCTACATGGGAATGCAGGCCGGCGCTGAGGAACAACCCTGGATAGCCGATTATGTACAGCGGATGATGCAGGACCGGAAGTTCGTGGAGGATACGGTCCATCGCATCCGGACCGAAAAGGTGTTCGCCTGGGCCGGGACACAGATCCATCCCACAGAGAAGCCTATCAGCCGCGACGAGTTCCGGCATCTCGTGGAAGAACATCAGCACCATCACCACTAATGGACCGTAAATGTCGGGCGAACCGGGCTCCGCCCGGTTCAATAATTAAACCCCGGGAGTCGGGGTTTTTTTTATAGGGTTTTCGGCCGGGACTGCAACTCTGTCAGTTTTTTGGCAATTTGGAAGTTTGGACGGAGATTTGAAAGGAAGTCTCTGTCCACAGACTAAGAACAGGCATTAAAACATTGAAAAATAATATTATGATTCCAGCAAACGAATTCGAGAAATATGCCGTAAAGAAAATGGGTATTTCCAGTAATACGTTAAATGACTATAACAAATACGTTGTGACGAATCTCACGCCTAACATCATCGAAGAACGCCCCATGAACGTAGCCGTCATGGACGTTTACAGCCGGTTGATGATGGACCGTATCATCTTTCTTGGCTACCCGATCAATGAAGAGGTCGCTAATATCATCACGGCCCAGCTGCTGTTCCTGGACAGTACAGACCGCCACCGGGATATCCAGATGTATATCAACTGCCCCGGAGGAAGCGTGTATTCCGGACTTGGGGTCTATGACACGATGCAGTACGTAACCCCCGATGTGGCTACCATCTGTATCGGCATGGCAGCCAGCATGGGCCAGGTGTTGATGTGTGCGGGCACGAAGGGCAAGCGGACAGCGCTTAAACATAGCCGCATCATGATGCACCAGCCCAGCGGTTCCATCGGCGGCCAGGCCTCGGATATCGAGATCACGGTCTCCGAGATCAGGAAGCTGCGGAAAGAGCTGTACGAGGTCACCGCTTTCCATACCGGCAAAACGCTAAAACAGGTGGAGAAGGACAGCGACCGCGACTACTGGCTGACCGCACAGGAGGCCAAAGACTACGGTCTGGTGGATGAAGTGCTCCTGCAGAACCCAAGGAAAGAAAGGGAGTCTAACTGAACCCCGCGCGCATTCCAATCACTAACCACACACTAAACAATCAAACTATGAACTATTCAAAATATCTGTTCAAACCGACTTACCTCAGTGAGGACGAACCCGACGAGAAAGAGCCGAAAGACGAGAAGGGACCCGATCTGGGCATGCTGGCGAAGAGGCTGGAAAAATATTTTTTTGAGAACCGTACGGTAGAGCTTTGGGGACCGGTGGATGACAAGTCAGCCAGGGAAGTGGTAACCAAACTGCGCCTGCTGGATGCGGACAAACCCGGGGAGGAAATCAAATTCTTTATCAATAGCCCCGGTGGAGTGGTGACTTCCGGGATGGTCATCTACGATACCATGAAAATGCTGAAGAGCCCGGTCAGTACCATCTGCATGGGGCTTGCCGCTTCAATGGGGTCGGTGCTGCTTAGCGGCGGCGTAAAAGGCCGGAGATTCGTCTTTCCACATTCCGAGATCATGATCCACCAACCCAGTCTGGGCGGCTATATGCAGGGGGTAAGCGTCGATCTTGAGATTACGGCCAAACAGACCCGCCGGGTAAAAGATGTCAGCGCTAAGATCCTGGCAGACAACTGCGGGAAGAAAGTGGAGCAGATCCTGAAGGATTTTGACCGTGATTACTGGATGGATGCGAAAGAAGCCGTCGAATATGGTATTGTCGACCAGGTCTATGAGCGTATTTAACATAATAGATTGATTATCAGCATAAAGCCGCCGGAGGCGGCTTTTTATTTCGGGACTGTTTTTTCCACACACTGGGAGAATTAAATAAGTTGGGTAACTTTGTAATTATGGCAAAAAATACCTTGCATTGTTCTTTTTGCGGCCGCAATCGAGACGAGGTGAAGATCCTGATCGCGGGGCAGGAAGGGCATATCTGCGAGAATTGTGTAGAGCATGCGCAGGAGATCATCCAGCAGGAACTGATGATCCGGGAGGACTCGGCGGGAAGCAGTTCTTTTAAATTGACGGTAAAAAAGCCCGCAGAGATCAAACGTATCCTTGACGAATATGTCATCGGGCAGGACGACGCCAAAAAGGTGTTGGCGGTGGCCGTCTACAATCACTATAAACGACTTCAGCAAAAGGTCGTCGAGAATGAGGTCGAGATAGAAAAGAGCAATATCATCATGGTTGGTGAGACCGGCACGGGCAAGACCCTGCTGGCAAAGACGATCGCCAGATTACTGAATGTCCCCTTTGCCATTGTCGACGCTACCGTCTTTACAGAAGCCGGCTATGTCGGAGAGGACGTCGAAAGCATCCTGACCCGGCTGCTGCAGGTCTGTAACTACGACGTGCCGGCCGCGGAAAGAGGGATCGTTTATATTGACGAGATCGACAAGATCGCCCGCAAGGGAGACAATCCGTCGATTACCCGCGATGTCAGCGGCGAAGGCGTTCAGCAAGGGCTGTTGAAGCTGCTCGAAGGTACCGATGTACTGGTGCCACCGCAGGGCGGCCGCAAACATCCGGAACAAAAACTGATCAAGGTCAATACGCAAAACATACTCTTTATCTGCGGCGGCGCCTTCGACGGCGTGGATAAGATCATTGCCCGCCGGATCAATACGAATGCGATCGGGTTCAATGTGAACAAGGAACAGCAGGAGGCGGCGAAAAAGAACCTTCTGCAATATGTCAATGCCCCGGATCTCAAGTCGTTCGGGCTGATCCCCGAATTGCTTGGGCGGCTTCCCGTAGTGACCCACCTGGACCCGCTGGATAAGCCCACGCTGCGCTCCATCCTCACCGAGCCTAAGAACTCGTTGATCCGTCAATACAAAAAACTATTCGAACTGGAAGGCATCCAGCTGAGCTTCGATGAAGAAGTGCTGGATTTCATGGTAGATAAGGCCGTCGAATACAAACTTGGCGCGAGAGGGCTGCGGAGCATCTGCGAAAGTATATTGACCGACGCTATGTTCGAGCTACCCTCGGCTAAGGAAGAAAAATTCCATCTCGATCTGGAATATGCGCAAAAGAAGTTCGACAAGAGTAAAATGAACCTGCTCAAAGTAGCCTGACCCGTTATGAAGGAACTCATCGACAAGTTGATGGCCCAGGGCCTGAGCGAGGAACAGGCTTATAAGGCCATTGAAGTGATCAAGGATTTTACCAAGGAGAAATTTCCTTTTTTTGCAGGTGCTGTCGATAAATTATTCGACAAATACGGGCCCAAAACGGAAGAGGACTTTATGCCTTAACCGGAGCCGCCTCCGGCGGCTCGAAGACATTAGCCTTTTAACACTTCACGCGCGATGACGATCTTCTGGATCTCACTTGTTCCCTCCCCGATGGTGCAAAGCTTACTGTCCCGGTAAAACTTCTCGACCGGAAAGTCCTTCGTATACCCATAACCGCCAAAAATCTGCACCGCATCTGTAGCGGTCCTCACAGCAACCTCACTGGCATAGTATTTGGCCATTGCCGCCTCCCGGGTCACGGGCAAGTGCTCGTTCTTAAGGTAAGCCGCCTGAAAGGTGAGCAGTTCAGCCGCCGCGATCTCCGTCGCCATATCGGCCAGCTTAAATGATATCCCCTGGAAATTGGCTATAGGCTGATCGAATTGATGGCGTTCCTTGGCATATTGCAAGGCAGCTTCCATGGCGCCTTTCGCAATCCCTAAAGAAAGCGCTGCGATAGAGATCCTGCCGCCGTCCAGCACGGCAAGTGCCTGGCGAAAACCTTCACCCGTACCGCCCAGTTGATTGGTCACCGGGATGCGGCACTGATCGAAGATCATTTCTGCCGTTTCACTCGCGCGCATCCCCAGTTTATTTTCTTTCTTTCCGCCGGTAAAGCCGGGAGTGCTTCTTTCGACGACAAATGCAGTGGCGTTATTCCGTGCGCGAGGCTCGCCCGTTCTCGCAATGACCACGGCGATGTCTCCGCTGATGCCGTGGGTGATCCAGTTCTTCGTGCCATTCAGGACCCATTCCTCCCCTTCCCTGACCGCCGTGCAACTCATATTGCCGGCATCGCTGCCGGTCCCGGCTTCGGTCAGTCCCCAGGCGCCCAACGCCTGCCCGGAGGCGAGAGCAGGCAGGAATTTCTGCTTCTGTTCTTCGGACCCGAATGCCAGGATATGCCCCGTACACAAAGAATTGTGGGCTGCCAGGCTGAGCCCGATCCCGCCGCATACCTTGGCGATCTCGACAATGATCGTTACATACTCCGTGTAGGAGAGACCGGACCCGCCATAGGCTTCGGGTACCACCACGCCCATCATTCCCAGCCGGCCGAGTTCCTTGAAAAGCCCGTGCGGGAATTCCTGCTTTTCATCCCATTCCATGACGTGCGGCCGGATGGCCTGATTCGCGAAATCCCGGGCCGTACGGGCCACTTGCTGGGTTAGCTCTTCTGTTGAAAAATCCATTTGCGCTGATTAGTTTTATAATGTGCGACCACCGGATAAAAGAACCAGGCAACAACCGGAAAGGCTATTGCCTGGAAACGCTTGGCAAACAATCATTATCTGAAACGCCTCGCCGGACGTTTACTGCTGTAAAAGTAAAAAATATTTTGATACAAACTAACAATCGTTAGTTTTTGGCCTTGTTTTTTATAAAAAAAGCCGCTCCTGCTTTCGCGAGAGCGGCCTGACTTGCTGGAGTATGGATCAAAATCGATGATAATTAGTAGCGATAGTAACGGGGCCTCGGCCGGCGATATGCCGGGCGCGGCCTTGGCTGCGGAAGCACCCGGCCCAGTCCGATTATGAGGCCTCCGCCCAGCGTAAACTGGTAAGTGGATTGATTGGGGTCTATCCCGCCGCCGTAATAATTGTTGTAATAGAAGGCGCCTCCGGCTGCCCCCACGGGTGACAGGAACTGGGCTTTCAGTTGAATGCCAACCCTTGGCGAAATGTAGATATTCGTCCCGACCTGGAACCCTGCTGCAAAATAGCTGCTGGATTGATATCCCGGCGACGGGGTCATTATGTCGGCGCCCAGCAGCAAACCCAAAAAAGGCCGGACCGTGGAATTGGGAATATTTCCTGAAAACACCGGACCGGCCATGATAAAGTCCTGGCTCAGATTGCCGCCGGTGATCCGGTTGCCGCCGTCATAGCCGTAGTAATAGACACCGGAAGTCGTAGAGGCGTGATTATAAAGAACTTCGATACCAACGTTCCGGTTGAGATTGAAATTAATGGCGCCGCCGATGTTCAGCCCTCCGGCCACCCTGCCGTAAATATTATAGAAATCATTTCGCTCGGGAAAAGCATATCCGATCTGGGGAACGAGCTCTACGGACGTTTGCGCAAAGGTACGGGCTGCAGATAGGACAAGAATAAATGATATTGATACAACAATTGCTATTTTTCTCATACATACAATTTATGTAAGATAATAGACAACCAACTTTGCCAAAAGTTTAACGGCGGCACCGGCCCGCTCACGCCTGAAGAATGTTAATCAAATGCAAAAAACCTTGGCCGGCGACGCAGCCAAAAGCACATCAACCCTGCAAGACAAGGCCATCATATGCCAGGTGCCGGTTGGCCGGAAGGGTCGGTTCGATATCGGCATGTTTCCCTAACTGATGGCTGATATGGGTGAACCATGCCTCGGGGACGCCGAGCTCTTCTACTTCGGTAATGGCTTCCCGGAGGGAAAAATGCGAAAGATGTTTTTCATGCCGAAGGGCATTGAGGACAATCTGGCGGCTGCCCCTTATCTTTTCTTTTTCGCCTTCATCGATCCGGTTGGCATCGGTGATATAGGTAAAGTCGCTGATGCGAAAGCCGAGCACCGGCATCTTCATGTGCCATACATGGATAGGGATAAGCGTAATATCCCCTATCCTGAACGGGTCCTTATCGATATGGTGCAACTCAAGGTCCGGGATACCCGGGTATTTGACATCCGCGAACGCATAGGGAAATTCGCGGACAATGGACTCCTGTGTCATCGCATTGGCGTATAGGGGCATTGCCCGCCGCTGAAAGAAATTAAATGCCCTGACGTCATCGAGACCGGCCAGATGATCTTTATGCGGATGGGTAAAGACGACCGCATCGAGGCGGCGGATCCCGGTGCGCAGCATCTGGTAACGGAAATCGGGAGTAGTGTCGATCACGATCGTCGTGGTAGCGGACTGGACAAGAATACTGGAGCGAAGCCGTTTGTCTTTGGGGTCGGTTGAGGCGCACACCTCGCACGGACAAGCTATCATGGGCACGCCGGTACTGGTGCCGGTGCCCAGGAAGGTGATTTTGATTGGCGGATGGCTCACAACATAAAGTTACGGAATAAGGCTGGCAGACAGCACTTCTTCGTATATGCGCCGGACTTCGGGACTGAGCTTCTCCGGAACGATCTTCAGCTGGGGGATAATGTCGATGAGTGTACTGATCCGGCCTTCCAGGGGCAGGAACTTGTTCAGGACCACTACCTTTCGCTGTTCCAAAATACAATAGCCGCTCTGAAAGTTGCCTCGTTCATAGCGGATGATATATTCGGCTTCGTCCAGGATCTTCTCGATCTTTTCGAGTGTGGTTTGTGTATACCTCATCATTGTAAAGTTACTACATAACAACCCGCCGACCGTCACACCGTATTCAAAATTATCCACAGGACATCAACCTTTACTGGCCATCCGGACGACCGGAATGATCATTTCCTCCATGCTGATGCCGCCATGCTGGAAGGTATTACGGTAATAATTTACGTAGTAGTTGTAGTTATTCGGATAGCAAAGGAATCCGTCGCCCCTGGCGAATATAAATGAAGAATTGACCGTTGGGACCGGAAGGCCCGCTTCTTTGGGGTCGCGGAACGCCAAAACTTCCTTTGGCTCATAGTTGAGATTGCGGCCATGTTTGTATCGCAGATTGGCGGTCGTCTGTTTGTCGCCGATCACCCTATACGGGGTCTTGACCCGGACACTGCCATGATCGGTCGCCAGGATGAGATTGATCTTCTTGTCGGCTACCTTCTTCAGCGCCTGGTGAAGCGGCGAATGCTCGAACCAACTGGCGGTAAGGCTGCGATAGCTGATCTCATCACCGGCCAGCTCTTTCAGCACTTCCATTTCGGTCCGGGCATGGCTCATCATATCGACGAAATTGTACACGATGATATTCAGATCGTTGTTCAGCAGGTTATGAATATTGTTAACGAGATCCTGGCCGGCCGAATAATTGAGCACTTTCGTGTAGGAAAATTTCAGCTGATCCTTTTTCAACCGCTTGAGCTGTGCCCGGAAGAACTCTTCCTCATAGAGGTTCTTGCCACCTTCCTCATCGTCATTCTTCCATTGGGACGGGAATTGTTTTTCAATCTCCAACGGCATCAACCCCGAAAATATCGCGTTCCGGCTGTACTGCGTCGCAGTGGGTAAGATGCTGTAGAAGCTATCCTCTTCGAGGATGCGGAAGCTCTCGGCAAAAATGGGCTGGATGGCCTTCCACTGGTCGATCCGAAGGTTGTCCAGCAAAATAAAGAACGTAGAGGTGCCTTTCTCCACATGAGGCAGCACCTTGAACTGGAAGAGTGAGTGCGACATGATCGGGCTTTCCGTGGCCCGCGGTTTGATCCAGTTGGCATAGTTCCTCGAGATGAACTTGAAGAATTCCGTATTCGCTTCCTGCTTCTGGCTCTGGAGGACCTCCCGCATTTCGGGGCTATCCGATTTTTCCATTTCCAGCTCCCAATAGACCAGCTTTTTGTAGATTTCCATCCACTCGTTATAGTCCGGGTTGCTGTTGAGGGCCATGAAGAGGTTGCGGAACTGCTGCTGATAAGCCGTCGTCGTCCGTTCGGATACCAGCCTTTTATTGTCGATGATCTTTTTCAGGCTGAGAAGGACCTGGTTGGGATTGACGGGTTTGATCAGGTAATCGGTGATCTGGCTGCCGATAGCGTCGTCCATGAGGTTCTCTGTCTCGTTTTTTGTGATCAGTACTACCGGCGTCTGCTGGTTGTTCTCTTTGATCTTAGCCAGGGTTTCCAGTCCGGTAATACCCGGCATCGTTTCGTCAAGCAGGACCACGTCGATCTGATTTTCCTTTACAAAGTCGATGGCATCGAACCCGTTGGTCAGCGCCGTTACTTCGTATCCCTTATTTTCCAGGAAAAGGATCTGGGAATGGAGACTTTCAATTTCATCGTCGACCCAGAGTATTTTACCTAATGACATATGCCACAAACTACAAACTCCTGGCCAATTTTACCTAGTTTTGGAGCTTGTTTACACCCGTTTTAACAAATCCATGCGGAATGGCCAAATTATCAAGAAAGATCATCAATGACCCCGTATACGGCTTTATTACGCTGGACCACGACCTTCTGCTGAAGATCGTGGCTCATCCTTTTTATCAGCGCCTGCGGCGGATACAACAAATGGCATTTGCCCACCTGGTCTACCCGGGCGCAATGCATAGCCGGCTCCATCATTCATTGGGTGCCTATCACCTGATGTGCAACGCAGTGATCGAACTTCGCGCAAAAGGGGTGGCGATCGATAAGGAAGAAGAGCTGGGAGTGAAATTGGCCATCCTCCTGCATGATATCGGGCATGGGCCTTTTTCCCATGCGCTGGAGAATATCCTTATCCCGGGCAGCCGTCATGAGGTGCTCTCGCTGGGCATTATGCAGGCCCTGAATAAGGAATTCGACGGCCGGCTGGAAACGGCAATCCGCATCTTTACGAACAAACATCCAAAGTCTTACCTCCACTCCCTAGTATCCGGGCAGTTGGATATGGACCGAATGGATTACCTGACCCGTGACAGCTTCTTCACCGGGGTATCCGAAGGAGTGATCGGCTATGATCGTATCCTGAAAATGCTGACAGTTCATGAAGGCCAGCTGATGGTTGAGGAGAAAGCCATCTATTCGATCGAAAAATTCCTTGTCAGCCGCCGGCTGATGTATTGGCAGGTCTACCTGCACAAGACAGTACTGAGCGCTGAAAGAATGCTCGTACGCATCATCGAACGCGCCAGGGAACTGATCCAGGCTGATGTGCCGCTAACCTCCTCTTCTCCGGTCCTCGATTATTTCCTCCTGGAACAGAACGTGGCGGCAGGGGAGGCCGGAATCGCAAGCCGGATAGATTTGAGGCAATTCTGTCTACTGGACGATTTTGACGTAATGAGTGCCGTGAAGCAATGGATGTCCCACCCCGATAAAGTGCTCTCGACCCTCTCCCGCTTGCTGATCAACCGGCAACTGTTAAAAGTTAAATTCAAGGCAACCCCCTATGATGAGAAATACGTCGAAGAGTTGAGATCGGCTGTCAGCAGGGCCCTGTCGATCGGGGAACCGGAAGCGGAGTATTTCGTCTTCACCGGAGAGGCCATTAATACAACCTATAACCCGGTAGATGAAAAGATAAATATCCTCTTCAAGAACGGCTTGGTCAGGGATATTTCGCGGGTCGACAACGCCCTGATCCATCAAACCTTATCCAGCCCCGTAAAAAAATTTTATCTTTGTATCTACGAACCGTCGAATATCGACGAGTACGAACCATCGATTATCGACTAGACATTACGAATCAATTACAATTATGCAATTTTCAGCCGCACAGATAGCCCTGCTGATCAACGGCAAGATCGAAGGCGATCCCAACGCCGCCGTGGAGGCCTTTGGCAAGATCGAAGAAGCAGTCAGGGGGCAGTTGTCTTTCCTGGCCAATCCGAAATACGAAGAATATCTCTATACTACCGGTGCCTCAGTCATCATCGTCAACGACACCCTGGAGCTGAAGCAGGCAGTGAGCGCCACGCTGATCCGGGTATCCGATGCCTATTCTGCATTCGCCAGCCTGCTGACCAAATACCAGGAGATCGAGGCGCAGCAACTGACCGGTATCCAGGAGCCCTCCTATATCGCTAAATCAGCCAAATTAGGCGATAAAGTATTTATCGGCGCCTTCGCTTATCTGGGTGAGAAAGTGGTGATCGGCAACCATGTAAAGATCCATCCTCAGGTCTACCTGGGGACTAATGTCCGGATCGGCGATAATACGGTGTTGCATCCCGGAGTGAAGATCTACCATAATTGCGTTATCGGCGCTAATGTCACGATCCATGCGGGATCGGTCATCGGCGGCGACGGTTTTGGCTTCGCCCCGCAGCCGGACGGGAGCTTTAAAAAGATCCCCCAGATCGGGAATGTTTTGGTGGAAGACTACGTCGAGATCGGCGCCAATGTGACGATCGACCGCGCCACGATCGGGTCGACCGTTATCCGAAAGGGCGCAAAACTCGACAACCTGATCCAGATCGCTCATAACGTGGATATCGGTAATGATACGGTCATCGCGGCACAAGCCGGGATCAGCGGCAGCACCAAGATCGGCAACGGGGTCATGATCGGCGGCCAGGCGGGCATCGTCGGCCACCTGCAGATAGCCGATGGAGCGCGGATCAATGCGCAAAGCGGCGTCTCCAAGTCTATCAAGGCAAAAGGCGGTGCCGTCACCGGCAGCCCGGCCTACGACTATACCAGCGCACTGCGCAGCCAGGCAATCAGCCGGAACTTGCCGGAACTTAAGCAAAGGCTCAAGGAGCTGGAAGATCAGATCAAGCAGCTGCTGGCGGAGAAGGTCTGAGCGTCCTGCAACGTAAAGACTAAATGTTAGCGCCCCTTCGCGTGTAAGCAATTATCGCAGATCCCGCAATCACCCGCTTCCCTATCCCCAAAATAGCCGGCGAGATAGCGGCTACGGCATTCGCCCTTAAGGTTGAGATAGCGGATCATAGTGCGAATGCGATCCGCGTAAACCTCTTTTCTTTCGCGATACCTTACCGGATCGATATACAATTCTTCTGCCGGTGCCCGGTCCCTGAAAAAATATAGCTGGGGCATTTCTTTCGGTGGCTTGTATTCGATGATCCGGAATGCCTCCAACTGTGCCAGGTCCGTCGCCAGTTGGGGCGGCTCCCGCCGGGTAGCATGGGCCAGCTGACGCTCCCGGATAAAAACGGGCCCGTCAAAGATCCCTTCATAGCCGCGAAGAAGGCCATGGATCACCGGCTGGAGGCCGGGATGCTCCGCCTCAAAATCATATAGCGCCTGTTTGGCGGTGATAAATTGCACCCGGGCGGGCATTGAGACCTGCTGCTGAAAACTCAGCAACCCGTCCTGCTCCAACAGGCGAAGAATGCCGGTTATGACGGAGATCTCGCATTCGAACCGCCGGCAAAAATCCGCCAGGTCGAAATCATAATATTGCCCCTCGCCGGCACTGGAAGGAAGCTGGAGGTAGTTCATCAGGTGCTGATAGACCTCCCGGACCGCGGTCAACGGGGGGAATCGAATCTCGGGAAGGCCGTCCAGCCGGCCGATGTCGCCAGCCGTGGCCAGCAGAACCGCATAGGCCTTCATGCCATCCCGGCCCGCCCGCCCGGATTCCTGGTAGTAGCTTTCGATCGATTCGGGAACATCAGCGTGGATAACGGTCCGTACGTCCGATTTGTCGATGCCCATCCCAAATGCATTTGTACTAACGATAACCCTTATCCGATCCCTGAGCCAGTCTTCCTGGCGTTGGTCCCGTTCCTCCCGCGATAGCCCGGCATGATAGGCGGCTGCCGGAATACCCTGGCGGGTCAGCCAATCACTGATTTCCCGGGTGCTGCGGCGGGTCTTGCAATAGACGATGCCGCTGCCGGCTACCTTCCCAAGGATCTCGGTGACCTTACGGATCTTGTTGTCTTCGCGGAAAAAGCTGTATGAAAGATTCGGTCGGGTAAAGGCCTGCCGAAAGACAGCCGGTTCCTTCAGTTCCAGCTTGTCGGCGATATCGGTCATCACCCTTGGAGTGGCAGAAGCGGTAAGCGCCAGCAAAGGCACCCCCGGCAACGCCGACCGCAAAGCGGCGATCCGGAGATAGGAAGGCCTGAAATCATATCCCCACTGAGAAACGCAATGCGCTTCATCTACCGCAATCAGCCGCACATCCAGCGCGGGCAGCCACTCAGCAAAGAGATCCGTCTCCAGCCGTTCAGGCGAGACATACAGGAATTTACAATTGCTGTCGGCAGCGGTCTGCAGTGTGCTGACAAGCTCGCGGCGATTCATCCCCGTGTGTAGGAAGAACGCCGTGATATTCTTCCTGCGAAGGCTGTCGACCTGGTCTTTCATGAGCGCGATAAGCGGACTGACCACAAGACAAAGACCGGGCCTGGCCAGCGCAGGCACCTGAAAGCAAAGCGACTTGCCACTGCCGGTAGGCAATAAGGCCAAAGTATCCTTCCCCCCGAGCACGGACCTGATTATCTCTTCCTGCTGCGGCCGGAAGCTCTGATGGCGCCAGTGCTGCCGCAGCAGGGAAAGCAGAGATTCGCCGGAAGGAAGCTGGTTATCGGTCAACATGATCGGAGAAAGCGATTTTTTTTGAAAAGAGCCGGAGCGAATTGGCAACCAGGATGACGTCGCTGAATCCCATCGCAAATGCCGCGACAGCAGGCGTCAGTCCCCCGAAAGCAGCGACCGGGATGGCCACGACATTGTAAAAAAATGCCCAGAAAAGATTGCCGCGGATCGTGGAGAATGTATAGCGGCCGAGTTCCAGCGCAGCGGGAAGCCGCCTGAGTCCGTGATCCATCAGCACCACATCGGCTGTCTCCATGGCCAGATGTGAAGAGCCGCTCATCGATACGCCGATCGAGGCGCGGGCAAGGGCCGGAGCATCATTGATCCCGTCCCCGACCATGACTGCGGGCATCCTTCCATTGAGGATAGTGACCTGCTGCAGCTTCTGTTCGGGCGTCTGTTCAGCCAGCACTTCAGATATACCCAGCTCCCGGGCAAGGGCCACGCAAGCCTCCTTCCGGTCCCCGCTCAGCAGTACAGTATGAATACCCTTTTGCTCAAACCAGCGGACGACAGCGGCGGCTTCAGGCCTGACCGCATCCCGGACGTCGATCCAGCCAAGCAACTCATCATTACAGACGACATAGACATTATGCGTGTCATCCGTAGTCAGCTTGGCGGCAACCTTGTACGATCCGGCCCAATATACATCTCCTTCCCGTGTCTCGCCCCGCATCCCCCGCCCTTTTATCTCCTCTATCCGGGTCCACCGGAAAGTATTCTTCTCTTTCCATTCGCGGGTGATGCTTCGCGCGATCGGGTGATTGGAATATTTTTCCAGCGAAACGACGACCTGACGGAATGCTGAAGGCGACAGGGACAGGGAGCGCCAATCGCGAATGGTGAATTCGCCCGTCGTCAGGGTACCCGTCTTGTCAAAGATCACCTGCCGGATATGGCGGAATGCTTCAAGGTGGCGCGCATTGCGGATGAGGATGCCTTTCCGCGCCGCACGTCCGAGCCCCACGGCAATAGCCGCTGGTGTGGCCAGACCCATCGCGCAGGGACAAGCGATGACCAGCACGGCTATACCGCGCATCAGCGCCGGGGCCGCCGCGTGGAAATAGAAATAATTTCCGATGAAAGTAACAGTAGCGATCAATAGGACCACAGGCACAAAGACGGCGCTGATCCTGTCAGCCAGCTGCTGGATGGGAGGCTTCTCCCCCTGCACCTGTTGAACCAACCGGACAATGCCGGCTAACACCGACTCATCCGCCGGCGCGGTTACTTGCGCCTTCACCGTTCCTGAGAGAAGGAGGCTACCGCCGATCAGCATACTTTTGGCTGCCTTCTCCACCGGAAGGCTTTCGCCGGTCAGGATCGACTCATCGACACCGGCTTCGCCCCATAAGATCTTGCAGTCGGCCGGCACAGCCTCTCCGGACCGGATAAGGATCAAATCGCCACTCCTTAGTTGAGTGCTCTCCACCGGAAAAAGGATCTCCTGATGCCGGTCGTCAAAAGCGATCATGCTGGCCATCGTCTTTTGCGAGACGGCAAGCCGTCTGAGGGATCGCTGAGTAGTCTGGATAGCTATGTCCTCTACAAAGTATCCCAGGAATACAATAGTAATGATCGCCGCGGCCGTCTCATAGAACTGATAGGCGGGACCAAGATGGAATAACGTTCCGGCCACGCTATAGCCAAATGCCGCGGTCGCGCCCAGGATGATCAGGAGATTCATGTTGGGTGTTCCCCTCGTCAGGCTCCTGACAGCGCTGCGGCCGAACGTCCAAGCTCCTGCGGCATACACGGGCAGGCACATGAGCAGCTGAACCCGGGGATCCATCAGGCCATGAAGGCCGGACAACCCCGGCGCCATCGGCAACATCAGCGCGATCGTAAAGGGCAGACACCACAGGAAATAACGCAGATATTTATTGAGCCGGCGCTTTTCGGTTGTCGTATCATTCCGCCCACCCGCGATGGTCGGGGTGCAGGCCGGACAGTCCATCTCCTCCACTTTCAAATTAATGGTTTCCATATAACGATCAAAGGCGCCAGGGCCATTGGCAAAGTTACACATAGTAAAATGAAACCGCATTGAATCCGAAAAACGGCCGGAGGCAACTATCTTTACGGGATGGAGCTCCATTTTCAACTGGAGGAAATAGAGACGGCTGCCCGGCAATTCTGGCGGCAGTTCCCTGCAGGAAAAGTTTTCGCCTTTCATGGTGACATGGGGGCCGGTAAAACCACCTTTATTCATGCCTTATGCAACCTGAAAGGAGTCAAAGACACGGTCGGGAGTCCGACTTTCTCCATTATCAACGAATACCAATACCCTGACGGGAAGATCTATCACATCGACCTGTACCGGCTAAAGGATGAAGAAGAGGCCTTGCGGACAGGGGTCGAAGATGTGCTGTACAGCGGTGAGCTGTGCCTGGTGGAATGGCCGGACAGGGCGCCAGGGATATTTCCGCCCGGGACGATCGGGCTGCTGATCAGGGCAATCGACAGGGATATTCGGGAAATTATTGTAATTTGACAGCCCGAGCGGACCACAGGTCCGCTGGCCGAAGGCCCATCATTAGGGGTGTTGGGCCCGAGGGCATAAATTTTAAAAAAATGGCCGAAGGGTCCAACTATGTCGCAGATGTCGCAGCAAAAACCACTTATCAGCACGTCTTTCAGCTTTGAAACATTAGAAGAAACCCTGGACGTTAAGCCGAAAGGCGTCCCTCTGCATATCGGCATGCCAAAAGAAACGGCTTTTCAGGAAAACCGGATAGCGCTGACGCCTGACGCAGTGGGTGTGCTGGTGAGTAACGGTCACAATGTCATCATCGAACATAATGCGGGCGAAGCATCCCATTACCGGGATAAGGATTACAGCGAGATGGGGGCACGGATCGTGTTTGACAAATCGGAAGTATTGAAAGCGCCGATCCTGGTCAAGAGCGCTCCGGTTATCGATGAGGACATTCCCTTGCTGCACTTGAACCAGATCATTATTTCTCCGATCCATCTCTCCGCCATGAAGGCGGAACTGCTCCAGAAAATGATGGAGAAGAGGATCACCGGCATTTCCTTCGAGAATCTGAAAGATGACAGCGGCACCTATCCGATCGTCCGGAGCATGAGCGAGATCGCCGGAAGCGCAGTGATGCTGATCGCGGGCCAGTACCTGAGCTCGTTCAACCATGGAAAAGGTGTTCTGCTGGGCGGGATATCAGGGATACCGCCGACAAAGGTCATTATCCTGGGAGCGGGGATCGTTGGCGAGTTTGCGGCCCGCGCTGCACTGGCGCTGGGGGCCAGCGTCAAGGTCTTCGATAATAGCGTCTACCGGCTGAAAAGGCTGCAAAACAACATCGGGCAGCGGATGTGGACCTCCGTCATGGAACCGCGCATCCTGGCCAAACAGATCAAAACCTGTGAAATAGCCGTTGGCGCACTGTCCTCCCAAAGCGGCCGGACACCGGTGGTAGTCACCGAAGAAATGGTCAGCAACATGCGGCCGGGCAGCGTCATCATCGATGTCAGCATCGACCGCGGCGGATGTTTTGAGACCTCGGAGATCACAACGCATGAGCATCCCGTCTTCCAAAAATATGGCGTTATCCACTATTGTGTCCCGAATATCCCTTCCGGCTTCGCCCGGACAGCCTCGCATGCGATCAGTAATGTCTTGATGCCTTTGTTGCTGGAGGCGGGAGAAGAAGGCGGGTTCGAGAACCTGGTCTGGCATAAGATCCATCTGCGCAGCGGCATCTATCTGTTCAAGGGAGCCCTTACCAATTTCCACCTCAGCCAGCGGTTCGACCTGAAATATACGGACCTGAATCTGCTGATCGCGAGCCAGCGGTGAGCGCGCTCACCGCGTTGTGCCCAATGACGCGGATCAAAATTCGGACTTGGCAGTAATGTGGTGCTGCTTCAACGCTGTCGCCAACGCGTGCCAATCCTCCGTTCTCAAGCTGCCGGCGCTATACCGGTGGGTCCTAAGGTCATTGGTATATAGGCATAGTTTCCGGGACTCCCGCGCACGTGCCCTCTCGATGACTACCGAGTTTATGTCGACAATTGGATATTCTTTCTTATACCACCAGACTATGTGGTTCCTTATCTGTATGGTGTCACCAGCGATCACGAAGTAGAAGAGCCGATAGGTCATCAGGGTGATCATCACGACTGGAGCGAGTGAAGCCAAAAGGAAGCCCCACCATGGAGAAAGGCTGCCATGGGATGCCAGCTTTATATTCCCCCAAACCAGCAGGATGCCAAACCCCAACGCG
>DASZJO010000116.1:0-4796 GCA_035948015.1 Puia sp. | reverse complement strand
ACCTCCCGGATGCATTTACCTGGTAAGAATGCGGCTCGAGCTCCTGTACGGTGCCGACCGTTGTCTGAACATAGACCTTATTCTTCCGCACACTGAGCTTGGTCTGACCGTCATACTGGAGGATCACCTGGCCCGGATCGGCCCCGGGATGAACGACAATGTCATATTTCAACGTACCTGCATCCGTATAGTAGTGGATATCGATCCCCTTGTACATGTCCTTATAGAGGATACCCTGATATATCCTGCACCGGGTTGCCCAGTTCTTCCTGTCCCCGATAAAATAGTTGTTATAAGACGCCACTGCCTTATCCGGCAGGATCTGCACCTCATCATTCGCGCCTACAAAACTGACCCGGTAACTGTGCATGTGCATCAACCAGGGATCAGCCGCACCCGCCTTGCCTCCAGCGCCACCAGTCCCTCCGGACCCATTCGCCCCACCCGAACCCCCTCCACCTCCCTGCCCCACCCCCCCGCCTCCATTGCCGGGGGGTAAAATTTGCTTCGAGCCCGAGCTGGTCGCACCAGGTGACACCGCCGTCCCCCCCACTGCCGCCTTCCCGGCCCCACCGGAAACCCCACCCGGCCCCGTCGCCCATCCTCCCCCGGGATGATTGGCGTAATTCGGCGCCGCCACCCCCGCCCGCGCAAAATCCCCATGCAGTAACTCGCCGATCCGAACCATATCGTTCGTATCCGCCAATAAAACAGTAAACCCCTTATGCTGCATGTAAAGATAACCCGCCGGCATCTCGGCCTTGAGACGGACGCTGGAATCCCACTGCCCTTTATTCTCAACAAACTCGAGATAGGAATAGCCTCCGGATTGAGCTGAGAGATCAAGGGCAGTTAGTGTGAACCACGTAACGATCAGGCCAATTCTTCCCAATTTGTTGAGTTTCACGGTATTAATTGTGCGGGGAATGCGCCCTCCAGGCATCATGTGAATCTATCCCCCTATAAGTTAAAGCGATCTCCTGTAAGTTACGAAATTTTACTCCAGGCCGTCTTCCCCCGCTGCGCCTGCAAAAACTCCCGGAGACGCCTGTTCCCCTCTGCTGATAGCTCCGGATCATCCTCGAGTAGCGCCTCCACCCCAGCCCTGGCAAGCTCCAGCCATCCTTTATCCTCCACAATGTTCGCCAGCTTGAAATTCAACAACCCACTCTGTCGCGTCCCTTCAATATCCCCCGGACCCCTGATTTCAAGGTCCTTTTCTGCAATTTTAAAGCCATTGTCGGTCTCGGTCAGGATGCTCATCCTCTCCCTCGCCTCCCGCCCCAGTTTCGGGCTTGTTAATAAGATGCAAAAGCTCTTTTCAGCGCCCCGCCCTACCCGGCCCCGCAGCTGATGCAGCTGCGATAACCCGAACTTTTCCGCGCTTTCGATCACCATCACCGTCGCATTGGGCACATTCACTCCAACCTCAATAACGGTTGTCGCCACCAGTATCTGCGTATCCCGCCGGATAAATCGCTGCATATTCGTGTCGCGCTCCTCACTGCCCTGCCTGCCATGCACCATACTGATCCAATATTTTGGCTCCGGGAACCAGGCCTTCACGTTCTCATACCCCTTCATAAGGTTCTCATAATCAACTTTTTCCGATTCTTCTATCAGCGGGAAAATAATGTACGCCTGCCTCCCCTTGCCTAACTCATAACGGATGAAATCCATCACCTGGGGCCTTCTGTCTTCAAGACGATGAACCGTTGATATTGGTTGCCTTCCGGGCGGCAATTCATCCATCACACTATAGTCCAGATCGCCGTAAGCCGTCATCGCGAGCGTGCGCGGAATGGGCGTGGCCGTCATTACGAGCACATGAGGCGCAAGCTCGGCCTTGGCCCATAACCTGGCCCGCTGCGCTACTCCGAACCGATGCTGCTCATCGACGATCGCTAACCCTAGCCGCCTGAATTGTACCGCCTCCTCCAACACCGCATGCGTGCCGATGAGGATCTGTAACCGCCCCTCCCTCGCAAGCTCCAACACTTCCTTTCGCGCCTTGGACCGCGACGACCCCGTCAGCAGCCGGACCTCGACCGGCAACCCGGCCAATAATGCCGATATCCCTTCATAATGCTGCCTGGCCAGAATCTCCGTGGGCGCCATCATACAAGCCTGATACCCGTTATCCAGCGCCAACAGCATCGCCAGCAGCGCCACGATCGTCTTGCCGCTTCCTACATCCCCCTGTAATAACCGGTTCATCTGCCGGCCAGCCGCCGTATCCCGCCGGATTTCTTTTAATACCCGCTTCTGAGCCCCGGTGAGCTCGAAAGGCAAATAATGAGTGTAAAACGTATTGAATAGCTCCCCTACCCGCTCGAATACCACCCCCTGCGACGACCGGTGCCGCTTGGACTTGATCATCCCCATCCTTAGCTGCGCCAGGAATAACTCTTCGAACTTCAACCGGTAAACCGCCTGCTGATAGATCATGGGCTGCGACGGAAAATGGATCTGCCGGTACGCCTCAAACCGCGATAACCACCTTAACCGCTGCCCCGTCCCCGGATCGGGGTATTCCATCAAACTCTCCGGTAGGTTTTCCGGTAAGTCTTTCTCTTTCAACAAGTTAAGAAGCGACTGCGTGAGCTTCCCCAATTGCCGCCCACCCAGCCCCCGCGTTTTGAGCTTCTCCGTGCTGGGATATACCGGCTCGAGATACTCCGGCCGCTCTATTGCCCCGTCATTCTTGACCTCTATCTCGGGATGCGTGAGCTGCGGACTTCCCTGGTAGTAGCTGACCCGGCCAAAAACCAGGTACTCGCCGCCGGCCTGTACCAGCTTTTGGATTCCCATCACGCCTTGAAACCACACCAGTTGCAAAACCCCCGAAGCATCCTTGATTTCTGCCACCAACCTCCTCGCCCTCCTGTCACCAGCCAACTCTACACTGGTAACCCGACCCGCCACCTGGACGAATTCCATGTCCGGCCGGATGTCCCTGATCAGGTTGATCTTCGTTCGGTCCACATGCCGGTAAGGAAAATGCTCCAACAAATCCTGGAACGTGAAGATGCCGAGCTCCTTCTTCAATAGCTCCGCACGAAGCGGGCCTACCCCCTTTAGGTACTCGATCGGCTGACTTAATATGGATGCGATGTTGGGAACGGGAGAAACTTATTTTGGCAAATTTCGTACAAATACCTCAATAACCCCATTGGTCTCGAGCCCACGCCTCGGCGCCGGAAAGGAATCGACCTGGGAATAATGACAATGAAGTGAGTCCCGGATCCGAAAAGGATAAAAATTATTCAGGTTGGGAATGTATTCGAATAAAACCAGGTCGTAATAGTGCTCCCGGATCCTGACGCTAAAGGAATCCGCCTGCCGGTTGAACATGCCGACCCCGAGATGATACCACAACGGCAATCCGGGATTCCGCTCGAGCCGGTAGGGGATCTCCCGCGCCAGCGGCGTGAGCTCGGACATATTCAAGACCCTTAAATTACCCGCACCGCTCCGCACCAACTCCATACCCATCAACCGATGAATTCCATCAGCCGTCGGCGCGGGCATAGTGACGCGCCGGAAGGCCGGAAGCCCGCACTCCACCCATTCCTCCGTGGGGATATCCCGCGGCCGCCGCGCACTGTCGGGGTCGAGCATGTAAGTATCCCTGTTGACCACATTCTCGCCTGTAGGCGAAATGGTTGAAGCCTTGGGTAATAACGGCCCGGTTAAACGCTGCGTATACTTCCACCAGACACCGCTCCACCATAGCATGACCCCCGCAGCCAGGACGATGACTATTCTTCGCCCCGCCAGGACCCCTGCCGCCAAAGCAGCCAGGAAGGTAAATATCCCGGGAATGGCAAAACTGTGAAAAAAGATATTATTGTCCGGCGGCGTATAGCTGGTCACTTGCAATACCGCCGCTTCCCCCAACATCCCGACGACCAGCACCAACAACAACGCGCCTCTCCGGTCCGCCCGGAGCGCCCGCATATTCCGGTATCGCATAACCGCCAGTAGAATGATGAGGAAAAGGTAGAATTTGATCCACTGCGACGATCCGAAGAATTCCGCCGCAATATCGAACGGCGAGACCCGCGACGAATGCGGCGCCTGGCCGTGATTGAACCAATACCCGAATCCATGCCCCAGGAACGGGAGTACCATCAGCATAAAGATCACCGCAAAACTGCCGATAAAAACTCCGATCGGCCGCCAGTCCCGCGAAAGCCATCCATCCGCGGCCAGCAGGACGCAACATAACAGGAACGCCACGCCGCCGCCATCCTGTTTGGTGAGGAAGGAACAGCAGGTGAACAACGCGCCCGCAACCAGCCAGCCCCAACGCACCCGCCCGCGCGGCCCTTCCCCGTCCGGCAAAATACCCCGCAGCAAACAGGCAAGCCCCATCAGCTCATAGACAATGACCGTATGATTGTACCAGGGCCAAAAATTGAAAAACGAATAGGACAAACAAAACAGGAGCACCGACCCGACCCGTATCCCGCGCGGCACCCCCAGACTGACCAGGATCGAGAGAAAAGATAGCCCCGACAAAATATTGATCAGCACCTGCGCTTTCACCAACGTAATCAGCGCGGGCCCAAATAACTTGAAGAAAATAGCCGGTATCACCCAATACATTCCGCCAAGCGGAATACCGAAATCCCTGAACGGGAGCTGCCCCTGACTCATCCGGTACGCCCCTTCCCAGGACAGAAAGATATTTACCCGGTAAGGCAGCCGGACGAACAACGGCACGAACGCCAATACAACAATAATGAACAATTCCGGCAGAAAACTCGGCTTTCGGGTCATATTATGAATGG